>NZ_JAFFJA010000062.1 GCF_021991635.1 Tepidanaerobacter sp. GT38 | reverse complement strand
TCATTTAACTTTACAATACGACGAAAAATGGAAGGAGGCATTTTTAATGAGGAAGTTTTCTACAAAAGAACTTGTCAATTTGTCTTTGCTGATTGCCCTCAACATTGTGCTTACCAGAGTAGCCAGCATAAGAATAAACATCGGGGCAGTGGAGGGCATAAGAATAGGCTTTGGAAGCTTTCCCATAATTTTGGCAGGCCTCATCTTTGGGCCTGCAGGTGGAGGAATAGTGGGAGCGGTTGGCGACATAGTGGGATACTATATTAATCCTGCGGGAGCGTATATGCCGCTGTTTACTTTGTCGGCAGCCCTGACCGGCATAATACCACCTCTGGTTTTGAGAATGACAAAGCGGCAAAACTGGAATTTGTGGGAGCTCATGCTTGCCATTGGTATCGACCAAATTATAACTTCCGTCATTTTGACCCCGTATTTTTTGCAGTTGGCCTTTGGCATACCTTTCTTCGCTACGCTGCCTGCAAGAATACTATCCCAGGCAATAAATGTTCCCCTGTTTGCTGTTTTGGCTCTGCGGATCATGAAGCGGGCGAATATACTCTTAGGCTAATGGCCAATTAAATAATACTTCCAAAGTAGACTGCTCTCCTTTGAGCAGATACCTGAAATAATTAACCGGGTCTGCTCAGAGGAGAGTTTTTTATGGGAAAAAACTATACCTCAATTTCATAACGATGGCTTGCTAGAGGGAATTTGCAGTAATGCCTTTATTTACCGCAAAATATATACTATACTATAAATTAAGCAAGGAACTTATACATAATTATTAATATATTGATCGGAGGTTATCATGAAAGAGGATAAATTAAGGCTTAGGCGGAAGATATACCGGCTAGTGGCCGAACATGCCCGGACTTTGGACAATTTAGACGATGTGTACGAAGCCGTATTGGATAGTATGGGTGAAGATATAAGCAGAGAGGAAGCCGAGTTTCGGGTCAGAGCGGCTCTGGGGTCTTTTGAAAAGGGGAAAATACCGGAACAAGTAGATTTTCCCTTTATTTCCGTAGTTGAAAAAGCATGCAAGGGGTATCAGGATGGATGTGCATGCGTAGATGCCTGCGGGACTGAAGCTCTTTCCAAAGGTGATATGGATGGCAAACCGGTCATAGATATTAATAAGTGCCTCTCCTGTGGCCTTTGCATTGTTGCCTGTCCCGAAGGCGCCATTACCGACAAAGCCGAAATTGCTCAGACCATAAATTTAATTAAAAAGCACAAAAGGGTATATGCCATTTTAGCACCGGCCTTTTCCGGCCAGTTTGGCCCCGATGTTAGTGAAGAGCAGATAAAAAGCGCCCTCTTGATGCTGGGCTTTTACGATGTGGTGGAAGTAGCTTTAGGAGCAGACATGATAACGGTGAAGGAGGCCAATGAATTTTTGAAGCGCATGGAAAGGGGCGACAAATTTATGATAACGTCCTGCTGCTGTCCTCCCTTTGTGCGCCTAGCAAAAGGCTTCAGGCCGAAGATTGCGGGCCTTGTTTCGGATTCGGTATCGCCTATGATTGCTGTTGCCAGGTTCATCAAGGCAGAGGATGAAAATGCCAAAGTAGTCTTTATTGGCCCCTGCATCGCCAAAAAGACTGAGGCAAAGCTCCCTGAATTAAAGGACGCCGTGGACTGCGTGCTGACCTTTGAGGAGTTGGATGCAATTTTTGAGGCGTATAAACTTGAGCCGGGGAGAATTGATGTGAAAATGCCCTTAAGTGATGCTTCTCACGATGGCAGAATATATGCCCACACCGGAGGAGTTTCCGCGGCAATTGCCGCCAGCATAAAAAGGTTAAATCCCAATCTAGAAGTGAAAATACGCCACGGCAACGGCATAAAAGAGTGCAAGCGAATCCTTGATGCAATTGAGCAGGGAGAATTAGAGGCCAATTTTGTTGAGGGAATGGCTTGCATCGGCGGTTGTGTGGGAGGGCCGGGCAAGCTTGTAGATCCTGAAGTTGGTGCGAAAGCAGTTGACGCCTTTGCAAAGAGAAGCCAAATTAAAGAGGCCATATCAAATGAGGCTGCCAACATACTGATAGAAAAGTATAAAGATAAGGTGGAGCTGAACTCTGCAAAGATGTGAGGTGGTTTGGGTGAAGCCCAAAGTTCTAGTAACCAGAAATATTCCACGGGATGGTTTGCCAGAGCTATTTCAAAAATGCCATGTAGATTATCACGATTCAAATGAACTTATGTCCGAAGATGAATTATTAAAGAGGGCCGAGGAAGCAGACGGCATCCTTTGTGTTGGTATGAAAGTAAGTGAAGAGCTGATGGAGCACTCTCCAAAGCTTAAGGTAATCAGCAATTACGGGGTAGGTTACGACAACATAGATGTTGAGGCCGCCACGCGTCGAAAAATTATCGTCACTAACACGCCCGATGTCGTTACAGAAGCGACTGCTGAATTAACATTTGGCATTATTTTAGCAGTAACCAGGCGTATAGCAGAAGCTGATCGCATTTTAAAAAGCAAAGCACCTTTTCGCTGGGGGCCTATGCAGTTGCTGGGGTTTGAATTAACAGGCAAGACTTTGGGGATTATTGGCTTTGGCCGTATAGGTCAGGCGGTCGCCCGCCGGGCAAAAGCTTTCGGCATGAATGTCATATACTACCAGAGGAACCCGCGAGATAAAAGCAAAGATCAGTCTGAACAATGTTATTATCAACCTCTGGATGAGCTCCTTAAGCGTTCAGATATAGTGAGCATTCATGTGCCAAAAACCGATGAAACTTTTCACTTAATCGGCCAAGAACAATTTGCTATAATGAAAAGGGGAGCGTATCTCATAAATACTGCCAGGGGCCCCGTTGTGGACGAAGAAGCACTGGTAAGAGCCCTAAAAAGTGGCATCTTAGCGGGAGCAGGTTTGGATGTCTTTGAAAGAGAGCCCTACATACATCCGGAACTTTTAAAGCTAGACAATACGGTATTAACTCCCCATATTGGCACATCCACATTGGAAACAAGAATTGCCATGGCAAAAATGGCAGCTCAAAACTTGATAGCTGTTTTTGAAGGAAAGCAACCACCAAACGTCGTAAACCCGGAAGTTTATCAATAAAAAACTTTGAGAAGGAGAAAAAGTATGAGTTTGTTAGTAAAAGCCCTAATAATGGGGATAGTAGAAGGCATTACTGAATTTTTACCTATATCTTCTACCGGCCATATGATTATTGTAGGCGACTTTATAGATTTCAAAGGTGAAAGTTTCCATACCATGTTTGAAATCGTCATACAGTTAGGTGCTATCTTAGCTGTAATCTTCTATTACAGAAGCAAAATACTGGATTCTCTGATCCATCTGAGACCTGGACAAAAAGGATTTAATCTATGGTTTAAAATATTCATTGCGTTTTTGCCCTCAGCTGTATTAGGTCTGCTGATTAATGATATTATTGAAGAATATTTTTTCTCATCTTTTACCGTAGCCATAGCCCTCATCGTTGGTGGATTTTTAATGATATTTGCTGAGAATCTCTTTGGCCGGTGGGGCTTAGACGATATGGATAAGGCCAATGTGAAGCAGGCCTTTGTCATTGGGTTAGGTCAATGTCTTGCCTTAATCCCCGGAATGTCAAGGTCCGCCTCTACTATAATGGGAGGTATGGCAGCAGGCCTTTCCACAAAGGCTGCAGCGGAGTTTTCATTTTTTTTGGCTATACCTACTATGATAGCTGCCAGCGCATATTCATTAATAAAAGGCTTTTCCAGTATGAGCACTCTTCAGTGGCAGGCTTTAGGAATTGGATTTGCCGTTTCTTTCATTGTTGCGCTGCTGGCTGTAGACGTATTTCTGTCATATTTAAAGAAGCACTCTCTAAAGTCCTTTGCCTACTATCGCATAGTGCTTGGCATCATCATGGTTGTTCTGATTACTACAGGTATTTTGTAAAGCATGTAAGCCTTGACAAAGGTTTCTTACATAGGTAGAATAATAAAAAAACAGAATGCGTTGAAGGGGAGGAGTAAAAGCGAGCTCCTTTTAAAAGAGAGGAAGGTCGTGGCTGAAAGCCTTCCAGGAGTAGCTTTGAAGGTCGCCCTGGAGCAGCTCTGGTGAAATTAAGTAGCCAGAGACGGTGTGCCCGTTAAAGTATGAGTGCTCTTTTAGAGAATTAAGGTGGTACCGCGGAAGCAGGCCTTTCGTCCTTTTTTGGATGAAAGGCTTTTTTAGATTTATAACAAACAAAGCATAGGAGTGGTTTGATGCAAAAGAATTTGCCATCTGTTTACGATCCAAAACAAGTGGAAGATAAATGGTATGAATTCTGGGAAAAAGAGAATCTTTTTTATGCAGAACGGAATCCGGACAAGCAGCCTTTTACTATAGTTATTCCCCCGCCAAATGTTACAGGCCAGCTTCACATGGGACATGCGTTGAACAATACGCTGCAGGATATTTTGATACGAACCAAGCGCATGCAGGGTTACAGTGCCTTATGGCTTCCGGGAACAGATCATGCGGGAATTGCAACTGAAGCCAAAGTTAAAGAACAATTGGCCGAAGAAGGCTTGTCTAAATTTGATTTAGGCAGGGAAAAGTTTTTGGAGAGAGTCTGGCAATGGAAGGAAAAATATGGGGGCACCATTGTCAGCCAATTGAAAAAATTGGGTTCTTCCTGCGATTGGTCAAGACTCAGGTTTACCATGGATGAGGGATTGAGCAAGGCAGTAAGAGAGGTTTTTGTCCAATTATATGAAAAAGGCCTTATTTATCGCGACAACTATATTGTAAACTGGTGTCCTACTTGTAAAACCACCCTGTCGGATATAGAGGTGGAACATGAAGAACAAGTGGACAAGATATATTATGTAAAATATCCATATAAAGACGGATCTGGATTTTTGACAGTAGCTACTACACGGCCTGAAACCATATTAGGAGATACGGCTGTGGCTGTAAACCCTGAAGATGAGCGCTATAAAGATGTGGTAGGCAAGACACTCATTCTGCCAATTGTAGGCAAAGAAATTCCCGTCATCGCAGATGATTATGTGGATATGGAATTTGGCACCGGCGCAGTTAAAGTTACACCCGGCCACGATCCCAACGATTTTGAAATGGGCATAAGGCACAACCTTCCTGTAATCACAGTAATAGATGACAGCGGATTTATGAATGAAGAAGCCGGAAAGTATAAGGGAATGGACAGGTTTGAGTGCAGAAAGGCTTTAGTAGAAGAACTCAAACGAGAAGGTTTATTGGAAAAGATAGAAGATATTAAGCATAGCGTAGGTCACTGTTATCGATGCGATACGGTTGTGGAGCCTACGGTATCTAAGCAGTGGTTTGTAAAGATGAAGCCCCTGGCAGAGCCTGCCATTGAAGTAGTCAAACAGGGAAAAGTTAAGTTTGTCCCAGAAAGATTTACGAAGATATACTTAAACTGGCTTGAAAATATCCGAGATTGGTGCATATCCAGGCAGCTGTGGTGGGGCCATAGGATTCCCGCTTGGTATTGCCAAGATTGCGGAGAAACCACAGTATCTCGTGAAGATATAACAGTATGTCCGAAGTGCGGCAGCAGACATATTGAGCAGGATCCCGATGTACTCGACACCTGGTTTAGTTCAGCCTTGTGGCCATTCTCTACCATGGGTTGGCCGGAAAAGACAGAGGATTTACAGTATTTTTATCCCACATCAGTGCTGGTAACTGCCTATGATATCATTTTTTTCTGGGTTGCCAGGATGATCTTTCAAAGTATGGAATTTATGAAGGAGGCACCTTTTGAATACGTAGTCATTACCGGTCTTGTGCGGGATGCACTGGGGCGCAAGATGAGTAAATCCCTCGGCAACGGCATTGATCCATTGGAAGTTATCAATAAATACGGTGCAGACACTTTGAGATTTACTCTAAGTACCGGCAACGCTCCTGGCAATGACATGAGATTTTATTGGGAAAAAGTAGAAGCAAGCCGCAATTTTGCAAATAAGATCTGGAACGCTTCTCGCTTTGTAATGATGAATTTAGAGGACTTTGAACCTGGTGAAATTGATGTAGATGAATTATCTTTAGCCGATCGCTGGATTTTAAAGCGGTTAAATGACATAACCCGAGATGTTACAGAATCCCTGGAAAAATTCGAGATAGGCATGGCTGCTCAAAAGATCTACGACTTTTTCTGGAGCGAATTCTGCGATTGGTATATAGAAATGGCCAAGATAGATTTATACGGTGATTGTGCTCAAAGCAAAAAGCGGACTCAAAAGGTGCTCTGGACGGTCCTTGAGCAGGCATTGAGATTGCTGCATCCGTTCATGCCCTTTATTACAGAAGAAATTTGGCAGCATATACCTCATGAGGGCAAAAGCATCATGACATCTGCATGGCCTCAATATAAAGAGGAGTGGGATTTTGACGATGCTGACCAAATGGAACTTGTAATGGATGCGGTGCGAGGAATCAGAAATATTAGAGCAGAGATGAATGTTCCGCCCGGAAAGAAAGCTTTGGCTCTTGCCAGAGTAAGCAGTCCGGAAGTAATGGAAATACTGAAAGACAATTTAAATATAATCTACAGCTTGGCTAAAGTATCTGAAATGGAAATCGTAGACGAAACTGCAGACTTGCCGCAAAAAGCAATTTCCTGCGTAATCAAGGGCGCAGAGATTTTTATACCTATGGAAGGTTTAGTGGATATAGAGACAGAAATATCAAGACTTAAAAAGGAAAAGGCCAATTTGGAAAAAGAAATAGATAGGGTTAATAAAAAGCTGAGCAATGAAGGATTTTTACAAAAAGCTCCTCAGGATGTAGTAGAAAAAGAACAGCAGAAACAAAAGGATTATCAAGAAATGCTAGAAAAAGTTGAGCATCGATTAAAGATGCTGACTGATTTGGCTTGATGAAAAACCAACTTTAGAGAAGGGAAATATATATGTTAAGCTACAACCAAGCTTTAGATTTTATCCATGGCCTAAACAGATTTGGAACAAAGCTGGGTCTTCAAAATATTACACAGCTTTTAGAACTTTTGGGTAATCCCCAAAAGAACATGAAAGTAATTCACGTGGCTGGCACCAATGGCAAAGGCTCCACCTGTGCCATGATCGATTCAGTTCTTCGGGCGGCAGGCTATAAAGTTGGCCTTTACACCTCCCCATATCTTGAAGTTTTCAATGAGCGGATGCGAGTAAATGGGGAAAATATTTCTGATGACGACTTGGCAAGGCTAACAGACAAAGTCCGCAAAAAAGTAATTTATATGAGGGAAAACAATCTGGGCTCTCCTACGGAGTTTGAAGTGGTGACAGCTATAGGATTCCTGTACTTTGAAGAACAGGCTGTGGATTTTCTGGTTCTTGAAGTAGGCATGGGAGGAAGACTCGATGCCACAAACATAGTGACGCCGCTGGTAAGCGTCATAACGCCTATTAGTCTGGACCACCAGCAGTATTTGGGTAGTACGATTAGAGATATTGCCAGGGAAAAGTGCGGCATTATTAAACCGGGCGTTCCTGTAGTAACAGGCCCTCAGGAAGATGAAGCTATGGCTGTAATTGAAGAAACATGCAGGGCCCTTAAGTGCCCGCTGACAAAGGTAATAAATAAAAAGGCTGATAGTGCACCTGATACTGTAAGCTATGAGCCCAAAGCTGGTGGAGTTGAGGGCATGACCTTTGATTTGTTTACACCAAATGCTGAATATCCTGATCTTCAAATAGGGCTTATAGGAAGGCATCAATTTGACAATGCCGCAACTGCCGTTTGTGCTGTGGAGCTTTTGATTTCCCAAGGAGAAATTACAAAGGAGGCCATATATTCGGGATTAAAAAAGGTCAAGTGGCCTGGCAGATTGGAAGTAATCCGTGAAAAGCCTACAGTTTTAATCGATGGGGCTCATAACATTGCTGGCGTAAAGACCCTAAAAGCTGCTCTTGAAGAATATTTCAAAGACCAAAATAAGATTCTGGTTATAGGCATTTTGGAAGATAAAGATTATAAAGAAATGTTAAAGGAATTGTTACCTTTGGCTGATACTGTAATTTGCACGGCACCGGATAACCCCAGAGCCCTTTCTGCAGCCAGATTGTCAGAGACGGCTTTAAGCATCTTGAGAGATTCTCAAATTAAACTTTATGCCAAAGAGAAAATAGAAGATGCAGTAAAGCTGGCTTATTCCTTGGCTGCTGACGAAGATATGATTGTTTTTGCAGGCTCACTATATATGATAGGCCATGTCAGGACATTGTTAACAAAACAATAAAACAGCACACGGGGACATTTTGTCCCTGTGTTTTTCTACTTATCTTAGTGGCCATTAAAGAAAAAGAAATATCTTTGATGAAAGAGTTGAATTTATCAAGGAGAGAAGCATGATGCACTGCAAAAAAAATTTCAGTCTATTATTGGCTGGAGCCTGTACTGCAAGCATTTTTGGCTTTTCTTTTTTGTTCACAAAAGAAGCCCTTGATGTTTTGGAACCTTTTCACTTGCTAAGTTTTCGCTTTGCTGTAGCTACCCTGGTTTTTGTGATTATGCAACTTTGCGGTCTAATTAAAATAAATCTTAAAGGCAAAAACTTAAGACACCTAGCTCTTTTAACGTTAATGGAACCTGTTCTATACTTCATATGTGAAACCATTGGGGTAAACATTACAACATCATCAGAAGCAGCTATCATAATATCACTGCTCCCGGTTTTTATTGTCATATTTGCTGCATTTTATCTAAAAGAAAAGCCCACCCCTGTCCAAACAGGGTTTATACTTCTATCTGTGTCAGGCGTTATTTTCATGACGGTTATGAAGGAAAGCTTTAAAGTAGGAGCGAATATGCTTGGAACTTTTATACTTTTGGGCGCTGTTATTTCAGCAGGAATATATAATGTATTATCCAGAAAACTGTCATCTGAGTTTACGCCTGTTGAAATTACTTATACTATGGTGTGGGTCGGTGCGGTTGTTTTTAACGGCATATCAGTTGCACAGCATCTAATTAAAGGAAAATTAAGCTATTATTTTTATCCACTGACAAACGGCAAAGCCTTGGTTTCCATAATTTATCTGGGTGTCTGTTCTTCCGTTGCTGCGTATTTTATGCTCAATTATTTGTTATCTAAAATAGAATCTTCCAGAGTATCTGTCATTTCTAATGTAGCTACTATAATTTCAGTAATTGCCGGCGCGGTTTTTAGAAATGAACCCATATATTGGTTTAATGTGGTTGGTGCTATTATGATACTATCCGGTGTTTGGGGAACAAACCGCTATGGTAAAATAGATGCTTTTACCAGGCGGCAAAAAGTAAAACACTCATCAAAAACAATGATGAAATCGGAGGTAGAAAGTTGAAGTTATTATTTTGCGGTGGAGCTGGTGAAGTAGGTGCTTCATGCTATTTTGTGCAAATTGATGGAAAAAATATTTTACTTGATTGTGGCATAAGACTTACTTCGTCAAAAGATGCCCTGCCGGATTTTAGGCTGCTTCAGGAAAGTGGGGGCATAGATGCTATTATAGTAAGCCATGCTCATACTGACCATACTGGAGCTCTTCCGGCCCTAAGCCGACAATTTCCAAATGCACTTATATATATGACTCATATGTCAAAAGATCTGACGAGAGTTCTTTTGTATGATAGCTTAAAAATTATGGAACGAGAAGCAGAAATTCCCATATATGCAGAAAACCACGTGCGAGAAATGCTCAATAGAACCCTTTGTTTCTCGCCCGAATTTACTTTTAAACCATTTAACGATGCAGATATAAACATTACTTTTTACAGTGCAGGACATATAGCTGGAGCAGCCTCTATTTATATTACAGGGGCAGAAGGCAGTTTGTTTTATTCAGGCGACTTTTGCGCATTTAGGCAAAATACTATAGAAGGTGCTGCTATTCCTAAACTTAGGCCGGATGTAGCGATTTTTGAAGCTACGTACGGCGATAGACTTCATGCCAACAGGCAAATTGAAGAACAGCGGCTTATTGAATCTATAAATCAAGTTATAGTAGAAGGCGGCAAAGTTTTGGTTCCTGCCTTTGCATTAGGCAGGGCTCAGGAAATAATTCTGATTTTAAAAAAAGCTATAAATAAAAGGAAACTCACTAGTTGTCCTGTTTATGTTGATGGTATGGTAAAAGATATCTGCCGCGTATATAATTTAAACCCCAATTATTTAAAATCAGAACTTGCCAAAAAATTATTTAAAGGAACAGATATATTTTATGATGATAATATAACTGCTGTAGAAAATCCGAAGCAACGCAGGGAGATTTTAGAATCAAAAACACCCTGTGTAATTATTGCAAGTTCTGGCATGCTAACCGGTGGCCCAAGCCAAATGTATGCACAAACCTTGGCAAAGGATGAGCGCAATCTAATTGCCATAACCGGATACCAGGATGAAGAATCGCCGGGCCGAGACTTGTTAAGGATTATGGAAGCTAGTGAAACAGACAAAAACCGTGACAAGACCCTGAAACTTGGGGACACAGAAGTTGATATAAAATGTAAAGTAGGCAGATTTGGACTTTCTGCTCATGCTGATAAAATAGAGATACTAAACTTAGCAAATAATTTATATCCAAGAAGGATATTTTTAGTGCATGGAAATCCCGAATCCATTAACAGCCTTGGTAAAGAAATACAAAAGGACATCAACAGCTTTGTATATGCACCAGAAAACGGAGAAGTATATACAATAAGCATAAAAAAACCACGAAAACAAAAAAACAGGGCAGAATATCCAAAAATGGATAAAAGCAAACCTTTAGATTCCGAAAATGTTAGAGAATTATGGGAATTTATCACGGCAAATATAGGAATATCAGCGGCGCTTTCGGTGGAAGAACTTATTGAAATATGGGGCTATGAGCAAGATGCTTTAGAAGTAAAACGGATTCTGAATGAGTCAATATATTTTGAGCCTGACAGGCGCCGTATGTTTTTATATCATGCTGTAAAAAAAAGCGAAATAGAGAAACTTGCTGCTCCTAAAGTAATGGAAGTAAATGAAATGTTAGCTCTTGTAGACGAATTTTTCGATTCGGAAACCGGCCTTTATAAAAAAGGTGCCAGATTCGATGAAAAAATTGCACTTTTGTACTTTAATTTTCCCGAAATTGCCAGATTAAAATATGCTGACAAAATTGAGGAATTTGAAAAGCACACCGGATGGCAGGTTGAAATAAATAAAAATATAAACACTCAAGCTTTAAATGAGGTAATTTACAATTTATTTCCAAAAGATGTGTTAATAAATAAAATATCTTTCATGCCTCAAAGTCGTAAAGTCAGGGTAATTATAGATGGAGAACTGACAAATAATGAGGAACTGCACAAAGACTTTCAGGAAATCACTGGTTTAAGTTTGCTAATAAACGATGAAGATGAGGATAATAGTGGCGATGATTTTTTATCATCAAAAAATGGTCAAATCGAGCAAAATCAAGCCTTAAGATGCATAGATGAAGCATTTTCTAAGTTGCCTCATAAACCATACAAAAAGAGTATTAAGTTGACTAAAAGTGGTGTGAAATATATTGAGCTTTCATTTATTTCAAAAGTAATAGGCGAGCAGTACTGCGATACAATTACAAAATTGGCAAAAGAAACCGGTTATACCATAAAGTTAAGCGATTCATGTAATCAAACAGAAATTATAAATATAGCAAAACGGTTAGCTTTTGAAAAAGGCCTTAAATTAAAGAAAAATCCTAGTATTTTCCTAGATAATATGCTGGTGCAAATAGTATTGAATCAGGATATAGATGATGCAGTTAAGGCCGAAATTCAAAGTCGATTTTTGGCATTGACTGGAATGACATTAGAAATAATTTAAAAAATAATAGCCACAAAAATTGTGCAAAATAATAATGGGCGCTCCATATCAATTCAGAAAGGCAGGGAGATTTTTGTGGCACCAGCTTTTGATATTAGAAATTTAGTTTTGCAAAACCTTGCTGGCAGCACGCGGGAGGAAATTCAAGGCTACATTCAAGAAACCATTGATATGCGTGAGGAAGAAGCATTGCCGGGCATGGGAATTCTATTTGAAGTTGTTTGGAGTAAATCTAATGACCAGGAAAAAGATAACATGATGAATAAAATAATGGAGGGCATTCCTGCTGCCAAGGCATAAGCTGTAGTCGGGGTTTTTCCCCGATTTTTTTTTACTGTTGAAAAACAGCAGATCTTTAGGTAAGTTAGAAGAAAGATTGAATTTTACAGGAGGTTGGGAATGAAAGAAAGATTAAGAGAAGTATCCAAGAATTGTTATGTTTTGTCGTCTGACAAAAATCAAGTAGATATTCACGTATATTTAAGCAAAAAACTGTTAGAGGATTTTACCGAAGATGAGGCAATAAAGCAGCTCTATAATGCTTCAATGCTGCATGGTGTTGTGAGCCCTGTGATAGGTATGCCTGATATCCACACCGGATATGGTTTGCCCATTGGTGGTGTTTTGGCTACTGATTACGAAAAAGGTGTGGTGTCGGCCGGTGCGGTAGGCATGGATATTAATTGTGGTGTTAGGCTAATTACAACACGCGTTTTTTCCGAAGAAATAAACAAGGATCTTCTCAGTAAGATCCTGCAGGCAATTTCGAAAAGAGTGCCCCAAGGTGTGGGCAAATCCAGTATGCTGAAGGAACTAAGAAAACCAAATCTTGAAGGTATAGCTTATGAAGGTACAGAGTATTATATAAAAAAAGGTTTTGGCAGACATGAAGATTTAAATCGAATTGAAGACTATGGTTGTATCAAAGGGGCTAGTGTTTCTGCAATTCCAAAATCGGCAATGGAGCGGACGGATCAGCTTGGAACCATAGGAGGAGGCAATCACTTCATAGAAGTAGGCCGGATAAGCCAAATCTTTAATGAGGAGATAGCATCAAAATTAGGCCTGTACAAAAATCAAATTTACATAATGATTCACACAGGCAGCCGAGGCTTTGGACACCAAATCTGTACTGACTACTCCCAAATTATGTGGAATAATTCTCACAAGAACCAAACTCCTGCTCCACAAAAGGGTCTAGCATGTGCTCCTATTTTTTCTGAAGATGGTCAAAATTACCTTAAAGCCATGGCTTGTGCTGCCAACTATGCTTTTACCAATAGACAGATAATAACCCATTTTGTGCGGGAAGCCTTTGTAGAAGTGCTTAAGCAATCAGAGTCTAAGCTAGGCCTTGATATATTATATGACGTTGCCCATAATATAGCGAAAAGAGAAAAGTATGACGGCAAGTGGCTATTGGTACACAGAAAAGGAGCCACAAGGGCTTTGCCTGCAAAGCATGAGGACAATCCCAACTGCTTTAAGACTACGGGCCAGCCGGCTATAATTCCAGGTAGCATGGGTACAGGTTCTTATGTAGTTTTAGGTACTGACCGAATAAAAAGCACTTTTTGCTCTGTAAATCACGGCGCTGGCAGAATAATGTCGAGAAAACAAGCCAGATCCGAATTTACAAGAGAAGATCTAATAAAGCAAATGGGAAATGTGGTGACTATTGCAAAAAATATGAAATCCCTGCTTGATGAAGCCCCGCTTGCATATAAAGATATAGATGAAGTAATCTTCACTCTAGTTGAAGCAGGGCTTACCAGGCCCATTGTTAAGCTAACACCTATGGGGGTTCTTAAAGGTGAGGGAGATGAGGCATAAAATTTTTACGGCACTAATCTTTCTAGTGCAGAGAAGGTTTCTTGGCCAACAATGCCGTCGACTACCAAGCCGTTGTCTTTCTGAAATGCTTTAACTGCATTTTCGGTTAAGGGGCCGAAGATGCCATCAATGGGACCTACATCGTAACCGAGGCTTTCCAGCTTTGACTGCAATTCTTTCACATCCTCACCTTGCAACCCGCGATATAATATTCTCGAACCAAACTCTTGTTGACGTGACAGCATGTTTTTCCCCTCCCAATAAAATTTTCACTTATATCATATTTTGATATTAATAAAAATGTTATCAAAACCATATCTAAAATCATTTATTATATTATTAATTATTTTTTACAAAAAGTTAATTTGCGGAAAAAATTTTTTGAGATATAATCTTAATAATTAATCTTGTACAGGAGGAGATATTTTTGCACTATGAGAAATACGTAGCTCAAAGAGCAAAAGACATTGAAATTTCAACTATCCGTTACTTTTTCAACATGGTAAAAGAAGTAGAAGGTGCCATATCATTGTGCATCGGCGAACCTGATTTTACAACGCCGTCCCATATAAATCAGGCTGCAGTTGAGGCTCTTGACGATGGGCGCACCTTTTACACGCCTAATGCAGGTCTTTATGAACTTAGGCAGGAAATATCCGAATACCTAAATCGCCGCTATCAATTGGATTATAAACCTGAATCGGAAATAGTTGTTACAATTGGTGCAAGTCAGGCTATTGATGTGGTTATAAGGACACTGATAGAACCGGGAGATGAGGTCTTAATACCACAGCCATCCTTTGTAGCATACGGGCCATGCACTATATTAGCAGGTGGCACACCTGTTTATGTGCCTACATATTTAGAGGATAATTTTGTTTTAAGGCCTGAAGTGCTAGAAAAATATATTTCTCCTCGGTCAAAGTTGTTAATTCTGCCTTACCCGAACAATCCAACAGGAGCGGTTATGACAGAAGAACAGCTGAAAGCGATAGCTCAAGTAGTAAAAAAACATGATCTAATAGTTGCATCTGATGAGATATACTCTGAACTGACTTATGGAATGGAACATACGGCATTTGCCAAAATTGAAGAAATGTGGGAACGAACCATTACCATAAATGGATTTTCCAAAGCTTATGCCATGACCGGCTGGAGATTGGGCTATATTGCTGCTCCGGAAGGCTTCGCACAGCAGATATTGAAGGTACATCAATACAATGTAGCCTGTGCAGCAACTATGGGCCAGTACGCAGCTATAGAAGCTATGAAAAATGGAGATAATGATATTGCGACTATGCGGATACAATATGACAAAAGGCGAAAGTATCTGTTAGAAAGTTTAAGAGAAATGGGCCTTAAGTGTTTCGAGCCAAAAGGTGCTTTTTATGTTTTTCCCTCAATTAAAGAAACAGGCCTTAATTCAGAGGAATTTGCAAAAAGGCTATTATGGGAGGGGAAAGTGGCAGTAGTTCCCGGCAACGCCTTCGGAGAAAACGGTCAAGGTTTTATAAGGCTTTCTTATGCTACTTCCATGGAAAATCTAGAAGAAGCTGTGAAAAGAATGAAGGATTTTTTGAAAACCTTGTAGTTTATAAAAGCGATAAATTGAAGAAATGTTAATTTTAGCGCGCATGAAATTCTTTACAAAGAAATAAAAATAGACCAAAAACCGGACGTTAAGGAATTATTAAATAAAAATGTTCGTAAAAAGTATTGCTAAATTGTATATCTTGTGATAATATAAGAACAAAAGAATAATGCAATCGTGACCTTATATAATTTCAGGAATTGGCCTGAAAGTCTCTACCGGGCGGCCGTAACTGCCCTGGCTATAAGGCTTAGTACTTTATTGCATAAATGTAGAAAAAAAGGGTAGAGATGTAATCTACCCTTTTTTTAGTAAAAATGCAAAGGAGTGTAGAATTTATGTTTTTAGCAAAGGTTTATATCTATTACAAAACCGGAGTGTTAGATCCTCAAAGCAGTGCTATAAAAACGACTATCGCAGACTGCGGATTTGACAAAGTCAGTGATATCGAGACAGGCAAATTTTATAATGTAAAAATTGATGTTGCCGATAAAGCTTCTGCCGAAAAAGTTGCAACTGAACTATGTGAAAAGATTTTATCAAATCCGGTTATTGAAGACTACAAATTTGAAATAATGGAGGCCTAAATATGAAGTGTGCGGTGATACAGTTTGCTGGGTCAAGTGGTGATAGCGATTGTTATCATGTTTGTAAAAATATCTTAGAAAAACCAGTTGAGTATGTTTTTTACAAGGAATCTTTTGCTCCAGAAGATTTTGATTTAATCATTCTTCCTGGGGGAGCGTCTCATGGAGATTATCTTCGTCCAGGAGCCCTTGCTGCCCGTTCGAAAGTGATGAAATCTGTGATTGATGCAGCTAAAGCTAAAAAGTTTGTGCTTGGAATAGGAAACGGATTTCAAATATTACTTGAGGCTGGTTTGCTTCCCGGAGCAGTATTGATAAATAAAGATTTAAAATTTTTCTCAAATGATGTATTTGTTCGCGTTGAAAATACTGACACTCCTTTTACCTCACTTTTCAAAAAGGGAGAAATGATTCGCCTGACCCTTGCTTGTAAATATGGCAATTACTATGCAGACACTGATACCATAAAATGCTTAAAAGCTGACAATAGAATAGTGTTCACGTATTGTGGTGAAAATGGCAACACTTTCGAGTCAAATCCTACGGGTTCTTTAGAAAATATTGCAGGTATAGTTAACCCTGCAGGCAATGTCCTTGGATTAATGCCACATCCGGAGCGCTGTGCTGAAGAATTATTAGGTAATACGGATGGTTTAAGAATTTTTGAGTCTATAGTCCGGTATATAGAAAGGGGAAAAACTCATGGCATCTCGTGATGAAGCTAAGAAACTTGGTTTAACGGATTTGGAATATGATGAAATACTAAAGATATTAGGCAGAGAACCCAATTACCTCGAACTTACTTTATATAGTGTTATGTGGTCGGAACACTGCAGTTATAAAAATTCAAAAGTAGTTCTAAAGCGCCTGCCGACAGAAGGGCCTCAAGTCCTTCAAGGCCCAGGTGAAAATGCAGGAATTGTAGATATAGGAGAAAATTTAGCCATTGTTATGAAAGTGGAAAGCCACAATCATCCGTCAGCAGTAGAACCCTATCAGGGAGCTGCAACCGGTGCAGGAGGTGTGATTCGGGACATATTTGCAATGGGTGCGCGGCCTATTGCCCTTTTAAACTCCCTCAGATTCGGTAGTCTTGATAACCCCCGAGCAAAGTTTTTATTTAAAGGTGCAGTAGCTGGCATTGGTGATTATGGCAACGTCATTGGGATACCCACCATAGGTGGCGAGGTTTATTTCGATGATGCTTATAAAGAAAACCCCTTGGTAAACGCCATGTGTGTTGGGATAATCCGTCATGACAAGATAGTGAGAGGTAAAGCTGCAGGCATAGGAAATTCAGTAATGGTGGTAGGTGCAGCTACCGGCCGGGACGGAATGCACGGTGCAAGCTTTGCTTCAGGTGAACTTTCAGATGATAATCCTGATCAGGGCTCTCCAATGCAGGTAGGAGATCCTTTTAAAGAAAAGCAATTGATGGAAGCATGTCTTGAGCTTTTAGAAAAAGAATGGGTTATTGGCGTTCAAGACATGGGAGCTGCAGGTGTAGTATCTTCTACTTGTGAAACAGCAGCCCGGGCAGGAAGTGGTATCGAATTGGATGTGGCGCTAGTTCATCAGAGAGACGAAAATATGAAACCTTATGAAATTATGATATCTGAATCACAAGAGCGGATGCTAGTCATTGTGGAAAAGGGCCATGAAGATGATGTAAAGCAAATTTTTAAGAAATGGGGTTTAGAGGCAGAAAAATTTGGCACAGTTACCGATGATGGGATGCTCAGAATATTGGAAAACGGCAAGGTAGTAGGTGAAGTCCCAGCCAAGTCTTTAGCAGAAGGTGTACCTATAGTAAAAAGAGAAAGTAAAAGACCCAGCTACTTGGACAACTTAACGGTTGATATATCAAAGCTCCCCGAACCGGATGATTTAAACGAAGTACTGCTCAAACTTTTTGATTTGCCCAATATTGCGAGCAAAGCGTATGTATATAATCAATTTGACCAAACTGCTGGCACGGATACTGTAGTTTCTCCAGGCTCAGATGCTGCCGTGCTTAGAATAAAAGGTTCGAAAAAAGGTATAGCAGTATCCATAGACGGAAATGGTTATTATTGTTACCTGGACCCATATGAAGGTGGCAAACAGGTTGTGGCTGAAGCTGCCAGAAATTTGGTAGTAACCGGTGCAAAACCTTTAGCCCTGACTGATGGTTTAAATTTCGGCAATCCCGAAAAACCAGAGGTTTATTATCAATTTGAGGAATGTATAAAAGGCATATCGGAAGCTTCTAAAGATTTAGGGATTCCTGTTATAAGCGGCAATGTCAGTTTTTACAATGAAGGCAAAGAGAGCACGGTATATCCTACGCCGATTATCGGTATGGTAGGAGTTTTAGAAGATGTGAATAAACACTGCACTATGGAATTTAAAAAATCGGGAGACTTAGTTGTCCTCCTTGGTGAAAATACTGATGAGATAGGCGGTTCCGTATATTTAAAAGAAATATTAAACATTGTAGGAGGGCCAGCACCTAGATTAAATCTTGATGATGAACTTAATGTGCAGAAGTGTTGCCTCAAAGCCATAGAACTGGGTTTAGTAAACTCAGCCCATGATGTGTCTGATGGTGGATTAGCCGTTGCGCTTGCTGAATGCTGTATTGCAGGAAAGCTAGGATTTGAGGGAGAAATAGAAGCAGACATTAGACCTGATGTGCTGCTCTTTGGCGAAGGTCAGTCTAGGATTATTTTAAGTCTAAGTGAAGAAAATTTTGAAGCCTTAAACCAACTTTCAAAAGAAATGAATGTAAAACTAAGCGTGCTAGGCAAAGTAAAGCCGGATATTATAAACGTACGGATAAGGCGCAATGGAAGTGTTGCAGGGGAAATAAATGTGTCCTTGGGAAAAATCACCGAAGTATCAAAAAATGCCATTAAACGGAGAGTGGAAAATGTACGGTAAGTTTAAAGAAGCATGCGGTGTTATTGGCATATATGGGAATAAAGAAGATGAAGCTTTAGGCCGCAGCATATATTACGGCCTTTATGCCCTCCAGCATCGCGGCCAGGAGAGTGCAGGAATAGCCGTAACTTCAGGTAGTGGTATTAAATATCATAAGGCAATGGGCTTGGTCTCTGAAGCATTTAATGATGAGATACTTGATAACCTTTCTGGATATATAGGAGTAGGCCATGTGCGCTACTGTACTAATGAAGCCAATACCCTCATTAATGCTCAGCCTTTAGTGGTCCGCTATAAAAATGGATATTTAGCAGTGGCGCATAACGGCAATCTAATAAATGCTCCGGAGCTTAGAAAAGAATTAGAGGAACAGGGTGTAGCCTTTCAGACAGAAATAGACAGTGAAGTTATTGCCTTTTTAATAGCGAGGCAACACTCGGAAGACATTTCAAAGGCAGTAGAAAAATGCATGGACAAGCTGAAAGGTTCCTATGCGCTCGTCATTATGACTGAGGATACCTTGATAGGCATGAGGGATCCCTACGGCATAAGACCCTTGTGTCTTGGAAAGCAAAAAGATTCCTATGTTCTAGCATCTGAAAGCTGTGCCTTAGATACAATAGATGCCCAATTTATTAGAGATATTGAGCCCGGTGAAATAGTAGTTATAAACAAAGACGGTATAAGAAGCATTAAAAAGAGCCAAGCAGGTCTTTCATATGCTTCATGTATCTTTGAATTTGTATATTTCGCAAGGCCAGATAGTACTATTGACGGCAGAAGTGTTTATATGGCCCGATTACAAGCTGGCAGATTGCTTGCAGAGGAACAACCGGTGGACGCGGATCTGGTTATAGGGGTGCCAGATTCGGGAACGGTATCCGCTTTAGGGTATGCCGCCGCTGCCGGTATTCCTTTTGATATAGGGCTTATAAAAAATCGATATGTAGGTAGGACATTTATTAAGCCCACACGAAGTTCAAGGGCAATTGGCGTCAAACTAAAGCTAAATGCAGTGAGAGAAGTTGTAAAAGGGAAACGCCTGGTAATGGTAGACGATTCAATTGTCAGAGGCACCACAAGTGGCTTAATAGTAAATTTATTAAGGGAAGCGGGAGCTAAAGAGGTGCACGTTAGAGTAAGCTCACCGCCTGTTGTACACTCTTGTTACTTCGGCATAGATACATCTACACGAAAAGAGCTAATCGGTGCTCAACGAAATATAGAAGAAATCCGAGAGCATATTGGAGCTGACAGCTTAGGGTATCTTAGCCTACATGGATTAATTAAGGCAACAGGCTTGCCAGCAGAGAAATTTTGTTCAGGGTGTTTTACCGGTAAATACCCCTTAGATGTGCCGCGGGAGAGAAAACGCTATGTATTTGAAAAGAGGTAGAAAGGAAAGGGAGGTGTGTACAATGAAAGGGTTAACATATAAAAAAGCTGGTGTGGATATTGATGCAGGCAATCGAGCGGTAGAGCTCATGAAAGAGTATGTAAAAACCACGTTTCAGCCCGGTGTATTGGGAGAGTTGGGCGGGTTTGGCGGTTTCTTTCAGCTAGATACAACAAAATATAAAGAACCTGTTCTTGTGGCAGGTACAGACGGAGTAGGAACTAAACTAAAAATTGCCTTCATGTTGGATAAGCATGACAGCATCGGTATAGATGCGGTTGCTATGTGTGTAAATGATATTTTGGTTCACGGTGCCAAGCCCCTTTTCTTTCTAGACTATATAGCTGTTGGAAAACTTATCCCGGAAAAGGTAGCCCATATTGTCAAAGGTGTAGCAGAGGGATGTAAAATGGCAGGTTGTGCCCTTTTAGGCGGAGAGACGGCAGAAATGCCTGGAATGTACGATGAAAATGAATACGATATTGCCGGTTTTGCTGTAGGAGTAGTGGACAAGAGCAAAATCATAGATGGGTCTTTGATAAAAAACGGCGATGTCGTCATTGGTATTGCATCATCTGGACTTCACAGTAACGGCTATTCTTTGGCGAGAAAAGTTTTTTTTGAAGCAGGCAAATTGTTGCCAGAGGAATATATCGAAGAATTTGGCTGCACTTTGGGTGAAGAGCTTTTAAAACCCACTAAAATTTACGCAAGAACAATATGTGCTCTCAATAGTTTTGGCATACATGGGATGGCACATATCACAGGTGGAGGGCTATTGGAAAATTTGCCCAGGATTTTGCCTGAAGGACTTCAAGTACAAATAAATGAAGGCACATGGGAAATTCCTGCCGTATTTAATATGATTCAAAAAATTGGTCAGGTAGAAGATGAAGAAATGTACAGGACATTTAATATGGGCATTGGCTATGTGCTTATTGCACCTGAAGAGGAAGCAGAACAAATTTTAAAGGCAGTTTTAGAGCAAGGTGAAAAAGCTTGGATCATAGGGGAAGTGTCGAAAGGCAGTGGCGGGGTGGTATTTTGTCAAAACTGAGGCTTGGAGTTTTGGTATCAGGAGGAGGTTCTAATCTACAATCAATTATAGACCACTGCAATTCCGGTTACCTGCCGGCTGAAGTAGTTATAGTAATATCCAGCAAGGAAGGGGTTTATGCCCTTGAAAGGGCAAAAAGGCACAATATTCCTTCATTTGTGGTCAATCCAAAGACTTTTCCAACTAAGACAGCCTATGAAGATGAGATGATTAGATTGCTCAATTCATTTAAAGTAGACCTTATCGTGTTGGCAGGTTTTCTTCGAGTTCTTTCACCGCACTTTGTTAACACATTTCAAGGCAAAATCATGAATATTCATCCATCTCTCATACCGGCTTTTTGCGGTGAAGGTTATTACGGTGAAAAAGTGCACAAGGCAGTTTTGGATTATGGTGTAAAAATTACTGGCGTAACGGTCCATTTTGTAGATGAAGGTGCGGATACTGGCCCCATAATCCTTCAAAGGGCTGTGCCGGTCCTGGATAATGATACTCCTGAAACCTTAGCTGAACGGGTGCTTCAGGAGGAACACAAAATATATCCTGAGGCCATAAAGCTTTATGCCCTGGGCAGACTTCAAGTCCAAGGCCGTAGTGTAAAAATAATCAAGGGGGAGGAACATTGATGATAAAACGTGCCTTAATATCCGTTTCAAATAAAGAAGGTATTATAGAGTTTGCAAAAGGCCTTTATGAGCTGAATGTAGAAATTATTTCTACTGGCGGTACTGCAAAAACATTAAAAGACGCTGGTATAGAAGTAACTGCCGTGTCTGACATTACTGGTTTTCCAGAAATTTTAGATGGACGGGTAAAAACACTTCATCCTAAGATCCACGGAGGTCTTCTGGCGGTTCGCGACAACAGCAAACACATGCATCAAATAGCAGAATTAGGTATAGCACCCATCGATTTGGTAGTCATCAACCTTTATCCCTTTAAACAGACAATTCTTAAGCCCTGTGTTACCATGGAGGAAGCTATTGAAAATATCGATATCGGCGGGCCTTCCATGCTGCGTTCAGCGGCAAAAAATCATAAAGATGTAATAGTAGTAGTGGATCCTAAGGATTATCCCTTTGTACTCAAAGAATTACGCAATAAGGGCGATCTAGACAAAAACCAAAGAATGAAGCTTGCGTATAAGGTTTTCGAGCATACTGCCCATTATGATGCATTAATTGCTGATTACTTAAAGCAAAATATTTCTGCTGATACTTTTTCTTCTCCCGACAGTTTTTTCCCGCAGAATCTTACATTGACATATGAAAAAATTCAAGATTTGCGATACGGCGAAAATCCCCATCAAAAAGCTGCTTTTTATGGTGAAGTTGGAAGGCACTCAGGTACATTAGCAGGGGCAAAACAGTTAGGCGGCAAAGAGTTATCCTTTAATAACATAAATGATGCCGATGCAGCTTTAAAAGCGGTAATGGAATTTGATATGCCGGCGGCAGTAGCAGTAAAACATACCAACCCTTGTGGAGTAGCTTGCGGCGACAATATTTATGATGCTTATATTAAAGCCTATAATGCTGACCCAGTATCCATATTTGGCGGAATCGTAGCACTAAATAGGCCTGTAGATGTTCCAACGGCAGAAGAATTGGTTAAAATATTTTTAGAAATTGTCATAGCGCCGGGGTTTGAGCCGCATGCTTTAGAAATCCTTAGAACTAAGAAAAACTTGAGAATATTGGAAGTCAACTTAGATAATAAACTCAATACAACATGGGATTTGAAAAAAGTATCTGGAGGCCTTTTAGTTCAAGAATATGATGCTCAGGATATTAGTGAAAAAGATTTGAAGGTCGTGACAAAACGAGCACCTTCCGATAAAGAGATGCAGGATCTACTGTTTGGCTGGAAAGTAGTAAAGCATGTGAAATCAAATGCTATCGTATTGGCCAAAGACCTGATCGCTGTTGGTATTGGCGCAGGTCAAGTTAACAGAATCTGGGCTACTCAGCAAAGCATAGACCATGCCGGTGTAAATACAAAAGGAGCAGTACTGGCATCTGACGCCTTCTTTCCATTTTCTGATGTGGTGGAAGCAGCAGCTGCAGCGGGAATAACGGCTATTATTCAACCGGGCGGCTCTATAAGGGACGAAGATTCCATCAAAGTAGCTGATGAAAACAATATTGCGATGGTCTTTACGGGTATGCGCCATTTCAGACATTAATATGCTTAGAAAAAGAAATAGAAACGAGGTGCTCATATGAAAGTCCTTGTAATCGGCGGTGGTGGCAGGGAGCACACTTTAGTCTGGAAGATTGCTCAGAGCCCTAAAGTAAGTGAAGTTTACTGTGCTCCCGGCAATCCTGGCATGAAAAATCTTGCCAAAATAGTAAATATTTCTGTTGATGACATAAATGTTCTAGCTGATTTTGCTGAAAAAAATAAAATAGATTTGACTGTTGTAGGTCCTGAAGCACCCTTAGTTTCCGGTATTGTAGATGAATTTGAGAAAAGGGGACTAAAGATTTTCGGCCCTTCTAAAGCTGCAGCTCAAATAGAAGGCAGTAAGGTATTTTCGAAAAATCTGATGAAGAAATATAATATTCCAACGGCAAAATACCAGGTCTTTGAAAAACCTCAAGATGCCATAGACTACATACATTCTGTCAATATGCCGCAAGTTATAAAAGCAGAGGGCCTTGCAGCAGGTAAAGGAGTTGTTATTGCCCAAGACAGGGACACGGCAGAAGCTGCAGTAAAGAGCATAATGATTGATAAAACTTTTGGCAATTCAGGCAATCGCATAGTAATTGAAGAATATTTGCAGGGACCGGAAGTAACTGTGTTGGCTTTTTGTGACGGAAAAGTGGCAGTGCCTATGGTCAGCAGCAGGGACCACAAGAGAGTCTGTGACGGTGATAAAGGGCCCAATACGGGAGGCATGGGAGCAGTTTCTCCCGCTCCAGCGTATAGTGTGGAACTTGATCAGGTTGTAAAAGAATCTATAATTCAAAAAACAGTTGATGCTATGGCAAAAGAGGGTATGCCCTTTAAGGGAGTATTATATACCGGGCTTATGCTTACACAGGAAGGCCCAAAGGTTTTGGAGTACAATTGCCGTTTTGGTGATCCTGAAGCCCAAGTTGTAATTCCAAGGCTAAAAACTGATTTAGTGGATATTATGTTGGCGATCCTAAATGGCAATTTAGCCGATGTTCAGATAGAGTGGAGACAAGAGGCAGCCGTATGTGTGGTTATGGCGTCAGGCGGTTATCCGGGTCATTATGAAACAGGCAAGGTAATAACCGGTCTTGAGGATGCTGAAAAAACTGGTGCTATTGTGTTTCATGCAGGAACAACCGTAAAAAATAATAAGATTGTTACGGCTGGCGGAAGAGTTCTGGGAATAACTGCATTGGGTAAAGATGTCCAAACTGCCAGGCAAAAGGCTTATGAAGCCGTTTCCAAAATACATTTTGATGGCATGCACTATAGAAAAGATATAAGCAAATAAGTTAAAGAAAAACAAGGCTCAATCATCTAATTTAGCCGACGATTGAGCCTTGTTTTTTTATTAATTAGCCCTCAAGACACTATATTAATAGTTTTCGGCTGCCGGTTCATAGAATGCCATGGGGTGAGCACAAGCAGGACATACTTTGGGTGGTTCTGTGCCTTCATAAACATAACCGCAATTGCGGCAGCGCCATTTTATAGGTTCAGGCCGCTTAAATACTGAACCGTCTTTTAAACGCTCAAGCAGCTTTTTATATCTCTTTTCATGTTCTGCTTCAACTTCAGCAACTCTATCAAAATAATCGGCGATTTCGTCAAACCCTTCTGCTCGAGCTGTTTTGGCAAATTCCTTGTACATTTCTGTCCACTCATAGTTTTCGCCTTTTGCCGCTTCTTCCAGGTTCTTTTCTGTATTGCCTATTAATCCTAAAAATTTTGCCCACATTTTAGCATGTTCTTTTTCGTTATTAGCAGTTTCTTGAAAAACCCCCATTATTTGTTCATAACCTTCTCTTTTTGCTACTGAAGCAAAATAATCGTATTTGCACCGAGCCATGGCTTCTCCTGCAAGTGCTTGCAGCAAATTCTTTTCTGTCTTAGTTCCTTTAAGTTCCATGTAATTACCTCCATCTAATCAATAATAATTTTTATTATCATAATATATAATTCGACAGCAAATCCAAAAATCCTTCTTAATTGTGGAAAAAACTTTATATCTACATACTTGAACAAATGAAATTAAGATGATAACATACATAATATATCTAAATCGTATCTAACATTGCAGTTGGAGGTGTTTAAATGATAAAAGTCGTTGTAAGCGGAGCAAAAGGGAAAATGGGTAAAGCCATAACTGAATTGATAAATTGCCGAGATGACATGAGGGTAATAGCAGGTTTTGATATTTTTTGCGAGGAAGAAAGCATAATCATATATGACGACCTTTATAAAATTCCGGAAATTCCAGATGTAGTTATAGATTTTTCTCACCCTTCAGCAATAAAAAACCTCACAGAATATGCTGTGGCAAAAGGAGTTGCTTTAGCAGTTGGCACTACGGGTTTAGAAAATGAACATAAGGAAATGCTTTTGAATGCCTCAAAAAATGTGCCTGTATTTGTTTCGCACAATATGTGTCTGGGAGTTTTTTTACTTTTAAATTTAGTTAAGCAGGCAGCAAAAGTGCTAAAAGATTATGATATTGAAATTGTAGAGAAACACCACAATCAAAAAATAGATGCTCCTAGTGGAACAGCTTTAATGATTGCAAATGGCATTAAAGAAGTGAGAGAAGATGCTGAATGTGTGTGCAGCAGGGCTGATGTCAGAAAAAAACGACAAAAAAACGAAATCGGCATTCATTCGATACGAGGTGGCAACTTAGTAGGGGAACACACGGTATTATTAATAGGTGAGGATGAGACAATAGAAATTTCACATAAATTAACTTCAAGAAGAGTCTTAGCTGCTGGTGCAGTAAATGTTATAAAATTTATTGCTAATCAAAAGCCAGGATATTACACTATGCAAGATTTAATGAATGTATGTCTCCATTAGCGCTTTTGGCCACAATAAGGGCAGTATGCAAAATTCGGGTGTATAAAACTTCCGCAATTTTGGCAAATATTATTTGGCGTTTGTATTTTACGAAGCCGGTCAAAATCAATGTTGTCACTGCGTTTAAGTTCATCTACGTAATCAGGATCTACCATATACATGCTTCCACAGCATCTAAGTTGAAGAAAATATTGTCTATTCCATTTAAACAGTGGGATGAAAAAAAAGTGAAAATATGTATACGACTCACGAAGCTGTGCTCTCGTGAGTTTTTCGCATTCAGGGCATATAATGTTGTCAAATTCCTTTACAGAATGTTCTTTTTGCTGAATCCCAAAAATGCCAATAAAAAACATAATATTTCCCCCTATAGCTAAGTCATTATTGTAAATTATACAATAATTAAGTATATAAATAAAGACTAACTACAAAAGCTTATTAAATGCATCAGGATTTTACATACGAAAGTTGTCAACTGCCGTCGTAAACCTTTTATTGACAGTAACTGGTATAATTTTTATAATAACTATTGTGTGAGCACCATCCCAAAATATATAAATTCTTACTTTAATGCAAACTATGGGGGTTACAGGGGATAATGGAAGCTAGACCAACGGGGATTGATATCATTGGTGATGTTCCTTGGGGAACACACATCAGCCAGTTTTACTCTTCAAAAGATGATTTTTATTATTTGGCAGCTTTTATTAAAGAGGGGTTGTTTAATAACGAGATATGTTTATGGATTTATTCTCATAATACAACTTACCAGGAAGTAAAAGAAATAATTAAAAGCCAGGTTGTAAATGTCGATTATTTTATTGAGAGTGGTCAACTAAAGATAGTTTCGTATTCAGCTTGGTATCTTGAAAACAATACTTTCAACGAGTCTATTGTAAGCAAAAAATGGGCTGACTTTACAAATTCTGCAGTAGACAATGGTTTTGACGGTCTTAGAGCTGTTGCGGATATAGGTTGGCTAAAAAAGAGTGATTTTGAGAGCTTTAATAATTATGAGCAAAATGTTAACAGCGTAATTTCCAAACTTCCTTTAATAGCAATTTGCCTTTATGATATTGGCAATGTAAATATCTTAGAATTTGGAAAAATAGTAAAAAATCACGCCTATACATTACTAAAAGATGATGCTGAGTTGAAACTGTTAAAAAATGATGAGCTGCTGATTAAAGAAAAACAATTACAGCAAAGCCAAGGTAATTGGAGAAAATTGCTTCAACTGTTGCCTATTGCTGTGTTTATCCACGATGAACAAAAAATATATTACTGTAACAACGCGGCACTGAAAATAACTGGGGTAATAGACTATGATACAATAGGAAAGATGTCTCTTTTGCAGTTTATTTGTGAGGACAAAAGACAGGATTACGAAGACTTTGTCCGACAGGTACTAAATGATAAAACGTGTAACAATTGCCTATATACTAAATTGATAGATAAAAGTGGTCAACTGCTGGATATAGAGATAATCTCTACTAAATACATTTACAACGGTTGTTCGGCTGCATTGTCTATTATAAGTAATATTTCACATCGTAAGAGAATGGTTGAACTTGAGAGAGATATTATAATAAAAAATGATTTACTAAATGAAACTATTGAATACGACAAAATAAAAACGGAGTTTTTTTGCAGCATGTCTCATGAGTTAAGAACACCGCTAAATGTCATACTATCAGCACTTCAGCTGATAGAAGTTCAGCAGAAAAATACCGGTAACAGCCAAGAAAAGTATTTTAACATTATTCGGCAGAACTGTTACAGGCTGCTGAGACTTGTGAATAACCTTATAGATATTACAATGCTCGATTCGGATTTTTTCGAGTTAAACGTAAAAAACTGCAATATAGTTGAAATTGTGGAGAACATTACATTATCTGTCGTCGAGTTTGTAAAAAGCAAAGGCCTTAAAATACAGTTTGACACAAACACGGAAGAAAAAATAATTGCCTGTGACCCCGATCAAATTGATAGAGTTATTTTAAATCTGATATCTAATGCAGTAAAATTCACACCAACAAATGGCAATATTTGGGTCAATATTACAGATTGTGGAGATAAAGTTATTATCACTGTAAAAGATAATGGTGTGGGTATACCCAGGAACAAACAGCAATTGATTTTTAATAAATTTCAACGAGTAGAGAAATTATTTACGAGACACCACGAAGGAAGTGGTCTGGGACTTCCCATAGCCAAGTCTATCGTTGAAAAACACGGAGGGACACTTACCGTAGAAAGTGAATTTGGCAAAGGCAGCAAATTCAGTGTAATCCTTCCAAGTAAAACAGTAGCTGAACAGAGTTGTCCTTTGGCTACTTTAAGTCCTACCGGACATAACTTTGTAGAAAGAGCAAACTTAGAGTTTTCGGATATTTATGCATAGGCACAATCTCAATTAAATTTATACAAAATACAAAATCTCTGCATCCGGGAAAACTTCCTGGATTTTTTTTTCGAAAAAAGCCTTCATTTCTGTCATCTGCTCTTTAGGATATATATATTTTCCATAGCCAAATTGACCGTATTTAAACTTTCTGTCCTCTTCATCGAGAGGAAGCTGGGTTTTAGGGAATACCTCTAAAATATTTTTTTTTGCTGTTTTGGTAAAACGATGGGTAATAAGTTCAAAAGCCGGTGGAACACTTATCTTTCCGGAAAGCCGGCGGGCAAGGTTTTCAAGCATTTGTCCATATTCTGATTTCCACTCTTGGTAATGGAAAATAGGTCCTATAATAAAACCCATTGGATAACCGGCGGATGCTACTTTTTCCGCTGCCTTTATCCTTTCATCTAAAGGTGGTGTTCTGTGCTCAAATTTTCGTATTACACTTTCTGAATTTATGCTGAATCTAAAGGTGGTCCGCTTATTGTGCTCTGCCTTAAGCAGGGAATCAACATTTGTAAACTTGGTTACAAATCGAAAGCGTCCGAGTTCTTCTTTGCCGAAAAATTCTATTGACTTTTTTAATAAACCGCTGTAGGGCTCTACAGGTAAAGGATCGGATGTGGCAGAACCTTCAAAAATGGTTATTTCAGGCTTTCTTTCATTTATATACTCCTTTGCCCGTGATAAAATATCGTCAATATTTACATATACTCTAATATAAGGTTTTTTGCCCAATGTCGTATTAAGGTAACAATACTCGCATTCACCGATGCAACTTGTTACTAATGGTAGCTGGTAATGGGCGGAGGGCTTGCATGTTTGAAAATCAAGGGTCCTTCTTATTCCTACAACTAAAGTCCTTTTCCCTTCAAAATATGCTTCCTGCGCAGTCTTACCAGGTATTCCCATGACACGATTGTGTGAACCAATAAAAGATGTTTCAACACCCAATTCATGCATTTTATCAAAGATATATTTTCCTATAGGATAGTTGATAGCGTCTCGTTCAAACAAGGCTCTTTTTGGTATGAACATATTCATTAATTATCACCCATGATTAGTGTGCCCTATAATGCCCCTTTAAATTTCTGTAAAATCAGTTTTTGTTTGTTTTATATCCCTAGATTTATAGGCCTATAGGTGGATTATAAACAATCTGGGTGTTATCGATGTTTTTAAAATATTGCTAATGGGTCGGTCATTATTGAGCAGTCTGCTGAACTTTCTTGCAACAAACAATCCCTCTATAAAGCTTGACGAGGGATTGTTTGTTGCTTTAGAGCAGAAAATTATTGTATAGGTTGGTTTTTGGTAAAATGTTTTATTTATTTAGAGGATATGCCTGCTTCGCTGAATGTGGCCATTTCTTTTAATATTTTTAGACTGGCATCTACGAGGTTCATTGCTAAAGCTGCACCGGTGCCTTCACCTAAGCGCATGTTCATCATAAGCATTGGCTTAATTCCCAAAAAATCCAGCATAACTTTATGTCCAGGCTCTTGCGAAAGGTGGGAGCCTAACATATAGTTTTTGGACAGCGGCGCCATCTTATAAGCTATTACTGCGGCAGCTCCGGAAATAAAGCCGTCGATAATAACTGGCACTCGATTTGCAGCACACGCAAGTATCACCCCTGTGAGGCCGGCTATTTCTAAACCTCCTACTTTAGATAATACTTCGATGGGATTAGCAGGATTAGGTTTATTTACCTCTAAAGCTTTTTCTATGGCTGCTATCTTTATTTTCAGCCTTTCGTCATCAACTCCGGTGCCCCTACCTACTACGTCTTTCACCGGAAGACCGCTGTATGTCGCTATAATTGCCGTGCTTGGCGAGGTGTTTCCAATACCCATTTCACCAATGGCTATTAGCCCTGCGCCGTCCTTAATCACTTCTTCTGTTATTTCAATGCCAATTTCTATGGCGCTAACGGCTTCCGCTTTAGTCATTGCAGGACCCTCAGCCATATTTTTTGTTCCGTATGCTACCTTCCTTTTGATAATGTTTGGCATTTCTGGCAAATCAGTGGCGACACCTATATCGACCACATATAGTTTGGCGTTCTCATGCCTTGTCAAAACGCTCATAGCGGCACCGCCGTTTACAAAATTCAATACCATTTGAGCTGTCACTGCTTGTGGATAAGGGGCAACTCCTTCTTTAACAATGCCGTGGTCTCCAGCCATTAAAATAGCTGCTTTTTTGGGTAGTTCTGGAATTACATTACCTGTGATGCCTGCGATTTGCTTTGCGATATCTTCTAGCACTCCTAAACTTCCCTGAGGCTTTGTTAGATCATCAAGTCGATTTTGAGTTTTCTTCATAACATCATCATAAAGAGGCTTAATCTGTTGTAAAGTTAGCTCGAGCTTATTCATAACATCTCCTCCTAAAACTTATTATTAACATTAAACGTCAAAGACGATTCTAAACACGGTACCACTTAGGCTTATAAAGCTTACTGCATATGAATTTGTATATACTTTTTTGATGCTATGTAGTATTAAAAAAAGTCCTAAGATTGAACAGACATCCAATCTTAGGACTTTACCATCATCCTAAAGCTTGCCTTATTAGGCAGGTCTCCTGGCTTACAGTCATCGCTGATCCACGCCTTCCCAAAAGCTTAGCCTTCAGTGGCAACTGTGGACAGCTACTGCTTACAGTGGCGGGTCCGCTCAGGATTTGCACCTGATTCCCTATTCTCCCTGATGGGCACCTAATAAGTTTTGCCTTTCAATTTTTATATATTATATATTAATATTCACCGTAAAAAACGTTTTTCCTTCTCGCACTATAAATTTTTATGTTATTTAATTATAATCAGTAACAAATAAAAGCAGGACTTTTACTAGAATTACAGAAATAATTTGTAGTTTTAACAAAAATAAGGGGCAATGGAAGTGTATCGTCCTTTTTTATTTTTTGCAACCTTTTTTATTCCCGGTTTAATTTTAGGCAATTTTGCAAAGACCATAGGCATATTTTTATTGTTTTTAGTTATTTGTCTTTATTTAAGTTTTATTGGTCAAAACAAAAAAACAAAAATGGTTTTTGCTGCAGCTGCTATCCTGTTTTTTGGAGCCTTTTATTTTGGCTTTAGATTTGAAAAAATTCCCGGTACAATAGTAAATTTTGCAGAAGAGGAGCAAACCCTAATAGGTGTTGTAAGCGATGCACCTACAATAAAAAAAGATAGAGTCATATATGATGTGAAAGCATTGTACGTAAAGAAAGAAGAGGGATACAGACGTATAACCGGGAAAGTAAGGCTTTCTTCCATATTAGAAGATGAGAGGCCGCAATTTGTCTATGGAGATGTAATAGAATTTTCCGGCAAGTTAAAACTGCCTCAAGGCCGGCGAAACCCCAATGGGTTTGATTTCAGAGCTTACCTTTTGCAAAAGGGAATTTCTACTACCATGTTTTCCCGGGAAATAGAAATTATAGGAAAAAGCAGAACTAATCCTTTTATAGCAGCTGCCTTTTACTTAAGAGAGCGTCTGATAGCATTTTATGAAAAATATCTTCCTTTAAATCTATCATCATTGATGGTCGGCGTCACTTTGGGAATAAAAGATAATATCCCCGGGGAAACCATAAAGGCTATTAAAAACAGCGGTGTAGCTCATGCGCTGGCAGTATCAGGCCTTCATACAGGTATAATATATGCAGTGCTCGAGTTTGCTTTTTATAGACTTGGTATCTCAAGGAAGCTTTCCTTTGTCATTGAGAGCATAGTGATTATTTTTTATAGTTTCTTGGCGGGTCTATCGCCTTCTGTCATAAGGGCTTCTATTATGATAATGGTCTTTATGCTATCTAAAGTTGTTGGAAGGGAAAATGACTCATTAAACAGTTTGTGCTTTTCTGCTGTGTTTCTGCTGTTAATAAATCCTCTGACGCTATTTTCTGTGAGCTTTCAGCTTTCATATGCGGCAGTTACCGGTATAATCCTTTTTTATGATCCCATAAAAAAACTGCTAAAACCCCTTCCCAAGTATCTTAATGAATCGATTGCTGTGATGGTATCTGCTCAGCTCGTGGTAGCCCCTGTCCTGGCTTATTATTTTTATAATATATCTTTAGTAGGTTTTATAACTAATCTTTTGGTAGTGCCTCTAGTAAGCTTAATTTTGATCAGCGGCCTTATTTCTGGAATTACAGGCCTTATATTTGAACCCTTAGGAGCACTTTTTGTAAAATGTCCAGGCTTTTTGTTGGATATTGTTGAAAGAATCGTTTTTACAAGTTCAAAGCTGCCATTTGCAACTATAGTAATTCCTGCAATGCCTATTCTTAGCACATTTATGTATTTTATCTCACTTGCTTTAATCTTTGATTTAATACATTTTGCCGATGAGAATCTTGTAAAATATAAGAAGGCATTTGCAATTGTTTTAATAGTAACTGCTGTTTTGCCGGCAGTTTGGCCATTTAAAACTTTTGAGGTGACTTTCATAGATGTAGGTCAAGGTGATTCTATTCTCATTCAAACTAAAGGCAAAAAAGTCATACTAATCGATGGCGGCGGTCTTCCATCTTATTCTAACAGTGATTTTGATACGGGAGAAGATATAATTTTGCCTTTGCTTTATTCTAAGGGAATTAATCAGATAGATGTAGCCGTGTTTACTCACTTTGATGATGATCACGCTAAAGGATTATTATCAATTTTAAAGTCCGTGAAAGTTAAAAACATCGTATACGGCTTACCAGAAGATTGTGAAACTTTCAAGGAAATGCTCAAAATAGCTAAGCAAAAACAAATCAAGACCATACAGGTAAGTAGGGGAGATAGCTTCATCGTCGATAAAGCAGTGTTTGAGGTCTTGCATCCGGTTAAAGATGTACCACATTCTTCCGGCAACAATAATTCAGTTGTACTTAAACTGACTTACAATGGTGTAAGCTTTTTGTTTACAGGCGATTTGGAATATGAAGGAGAACAAAGTCTTATAAGTTCAGAAAGGGATATTAGTTCTTTGGTTTTAAAAATTGGACACCACGGCAGCTCAACTTCTACATCCCGGGAATTCTTATCAAAGGTAAGTCCCATGTATGGTGTAATAACAGTAGGAGTAGACAATAATTTCGGTCATCCGTCACCACAAGTGTTAAGCCTTTTAGAAGAAAGCGGTATTTCTGTCCTCAGAACGGATATTAACGGAGCCATAAGCTTTAAAATCTTTAAAGACAATGTTAGAATATATACGACAATACGGTAGGGAGCACGTAAAGCCATGAAAAATGTAATTCTTTTATTTGGAGAAGAAAAACTTTTAATTAACGATGAAATCAGCAAAATCAAGCAAAAGCTCGTCCCTGATTATTTAGAAGCGGTAAACTTCATTCCCCTTGACGGCAAAAACGTCCATAATGAAGAAATAATAAATGCGTGTCAAACAGTACCCCTCATTACAGACAAAAAACTAGTGGTAGTATATGATGCCGGTTTTTTTGAAGGTGGCAAAGGTGACCAGGAAAAGCCAGGTGAAAGACAGGATGACTTTTTAAATATGCTGGAGATGATTCCTGATTATACGGTACTGATTTTAACTGCTTTAAAGGTGGATAAACGCAAAAAGGCATATAAAATACTGGAATCAAAGGGAATTGTCCGAGAGTTTAACCAGCTTTCCATAAAAGATAAAGCTTTTTGGGTTCAAAAGAGAGCAAAGCTTTATGGCAAAAGCATGGATTTAAAAACCGCCTATTTGATAGCTGAATATACCGGAAATTTGTATCAAACGGATAACGAGCTAAAGAAAATTGCAGCTTTTTTAGGTGACAAAGGACATATAGAGCCTGATGATTTATCCAAAATTTTTTTCAAATCCTTGGAAGGCAACATTTTTGAGATGATGGATTTTATCGGAATGAAAAATCCTTCAAGGGCTATAGAAATTATAAATCGCTTAATAAATCAGGGCGAAAAAGCTATTGTCATTTTGTACATGATATCAAAACATATGATGGATTTATTGACAGTAAAAACCATGGAAGGTTTAAGCTTTCAAGATATAAAGTCAAAGTCAGGGTTACATCCCTTTGTCTTAAAAAAGGCCTTGCAACAATCAAAAAATTTTACTCTAAATGAACTTAAAAGCGCTATTCGACTATGCCAACAGCTCGATACTGATATAAAGACAGGAAAGATTCAAGACGTTTTAGGTTTGGAACTTTTAGTTACTCGAATATCTTTATAAAAATACCAGGTCACCTTTTCAATAACGAAAAGGTGACCTTTTGCTTACCTGGTAGTAGGTTGTTGCTGATTGGCCGGTGCAACCGGTTTTGCTTGATGTTTTCCGAATTCTTGATTGTATGCGGATGTCCTGTACTGATCGTAGTAGCTTTTAACTGGTGTTACTTCCTGTGTAGCATGCTGCCCAAATTCCTGGTTATAAGCTGATGCTCTGTAATTGTTTTGATTAGGATTTACAGAAGATACGGGCTGTGCCTGATGCTGTCCAAATTCTCGATTATATGCGTAATTCCTTGCCTGGGTGGTGCTGGTAGTTGTTTGACTTATAGTGTGCTGGGGCCAGGTCGGATTGTTATATTGATTTTTTTGGGATTCTGCCTGCGATACAAGTGTTGATATTTCCCGACTTGTAGAGGTAAGTTGCTGCAGCTGACCTGAAAGGTCATTGCAACATTTTTGCATGTTTTTAAGCTGATCTAGAAGAGTCTGCTCAATTTGCTGCATGTTTTTTAACTTGTTTGCATTGTTGTATTCAAGGGTCGAGAGTTCAGACAGCTGAGACATATTGCTTTGAGCTTTACTTGTTATTTGATTTAAGACCTGATTGAAAGAACTGATATCTTGCTGCACCTGTTGTAGTTGTTGCATTAGCTGCATTACCTTATCCAGAACAACCACCCCCAGGTATGAATTTGGGTAATTACCCTATTAATTATGTTTTACAAAAGTAAGCATATTTACGCTGGCAAAAAAAGAAAAATGCGTAAGCCCTGGCTTACGCTGTTTAACTTGCGGTATTTAATTGTGCAAGTCTTTTATACAGACTTGATTTCTTACGCGCAGCGGTGTTTTTGTGAATGACACCTTTGGATGCAGCTTTGTCGATAATCTTTATGGCATTTCTTAAACAGGTTTGAATGTTTTCAGAATCAGCTGCATTGACGGCTTCCATAAACTTTTTAATTGAGTATCTTATTTGTGATTTGACTTTATTATTCCGAAGCGCCCGTTTCTTTTGTTGGCGCACGCGTTTCCTCGCTGATGCCGTATTTGCCAAAATCTATTCACCCCCTAAAAAATACTAGAGATATTTTATCACTTCATGGACTAAAATGCAAGGGAACTCGATAATATGATGTTGTTATTCTGTGAT
>NZ_JAFFJA010000061.1 GCF_021991635.1 Tepidanaerobacter sp. GT38 | reverse complement strand
TTTGGATTATATGTGTCACCGTATTCTTTTCGCTTTTTTAGCCTTATCGGCGTAGTTCGAATAATTCATCAAGCTAATTTGTATTTTTACACATTTAATCCTTTTAAAAAGTCCTCGTTCTATGCCGCCAATAGCCGGCCCATTTACGCAGCCACCTTCGCAGGCGTTCATTTCTATCCATGTGCGATGAAACTCGCCTTTTCTTAATTCATCTAGCATCAGCATGCAATTTTCTTTGCCGCTAACTTCAATAAACTCCCGCCAGGGATCTTCTATAAGCGGCTCTATAGTTTTGTAACTGCCCCCGGGTATGGGATAAAAATTGGCATCATCACAAAAGCCGTTCTCATCCTCATTAACGGGTTCAAGTATTGGATCTATCCCCTCTTCCTTCCACCATGCTAGAAGTTCCTCAAAAGTCAAAGCTGCATCAATGCCGTAATTGCCGCTGTCATGAATCTCTACTTTTTTTGCAAGACAAGGCCCGATAAAAGCAACTTCCTTGTGCCCCTTAATTTTTTTTAGGTATCTGCCATGGGCTTCCATAGGAGATACTACCGGAACTAAACAGTCCACAAGTTCCGGATAGTATTTTTGAACAAGATAATTGATTGCAGGACATGCTGTTGTGATCAGGTTCGGTTTTGATTTATCGTTATAGTGCTTTAAATAGTCTGAGGCAATAAGTCTCGCACCAACCGATGTTTGATAAACATTTGAAAAGCCTAATCTCTTTAACGCTGATACGATTTGACTATAATGTTTAAAGGGAAAAACCCCCGCAAAAGATGGCGCTAGACTTACTGCGATATCCTTGTCTCTTTTTAAAAGCTCTTTTACACGCTGTACATCGCTTTTTATAGTTTTGGCATTTTGAGGACAAATAGTAAGACACGTTCCGCAGGTAATACATCTTTCATCAACTATCTGGGCCTGGTCGTTTTCCATACGTATTGCTTTTACGGGACATGTTCTTAAACATTTGTAGCAATTTTTACAATTTGCACTAGCAAAGTTAATGACCTCCATTAGATTAAGCCCCCAGTATCTTCTCCTTGAAAAAGGCCTCGGCTCTTTCTACATCAATGGAATACAGCTCGCTGTCATCTATTCTCACAGAAACAGGATTGCGGCAATTGTTGCAGCAAAACTCTGCCTTTAACTCCCATTTGCCTTCAAGATCATGTTCTTTTATGAGGTCTTTTAACTTTTTTATGATATCGTAAGATCCTTTTAAATGGCATGAGCTGCCCACACAGACACTAATTGTTCTCATAAGCTCTCCCCTCAGCTCGACAAAATAATAACATTTTTCGATAGTTTGGATTTTGCTCTAAAAACATTATATAAATAAAAAAGGGTATTGTCAAATATTTCACAATTCCTCTTATAATACTTTTCCTATTTGGGAATTGATTTTAAATTTAAGAACGATCTGGTTTAGGAAGATTTTTCTTGTAGTTTATTCCTATTTCACTGGTAACATTTCCGAGTCGCTTTCTTACCTGTATTACTTTATCCAGGTCGTAACCTGTAAGATCAGCTATTTCAGCATCGTTAAGTCCCAATGACACTGCGTCTAAAAACAAATATAAATCTACACCGTATTGTTTTTTTATTTCATCTGCACTTACATCTATTTTATTAAAAACGCTTTTTTTATCACTTGTCATATGACCACCAACTTCTTTTACTGTCTGATTCCCTCATTGATACACTTAACACTTACATTTCCCTCTTCATCAATCCAAGCGGCACTGATATCTTTAAGTCTCGTTATCCCCTTTTGATTTAGTTGTTTGAGCATCTCATCGATGCTAATGCCAACTTTGTCTAAATTATCATAAATTACTTCACCTTGAGCTATCATTACAGTTGGGAAAATTCCTTGATTTGACCATAGGCCTAAATCTCTGGGTGTTACTGTCTGCATATATTTTTTCTTTATTACGCTCAATTTTCCGTTGGGTTCTATTGTGGCTTCTTCCACTTCATTAATATTCGTTACATCCTTTTCTCTCAATAAAATAAGCAGATCTGCCATAGTAATTCGCTCTTTTTTCAGATTACCTAACAGAACTTCTCCTTTTCTAACCAACACTCGGGATGTGCCCTGAATGAAATTTTCAATGGCCCGATTTTTAGTAATTATAATAGCCAGCATGTAGTTTAACAATGATGTAATGATAACTGGAACGATACCGTGAGTAAGCCTGATATCGTGATCTTCCAGCGGTATTGCAATAGCAGAACCCATTATAATTATAAATATAAGGTCGAAAGGAGAAAGTTGGGCAACCGTGCGCTTGCCCATGAGTCTTACTACTACAAGGCTTACAGTAAAAAGGATAATTGATTTGTAAGTATGCAGAAATAAATCTTCCAAAAAACTCATGTGTTCTTCACCCTTTTTCAAATTTATCTAGAATCTTGCTCATACTGATAAAACTTGCCATTATTGTAATTCCATTACTTGCATCTATCATAGCCTCTGCTGCTTTTAACATGGATTTTTGAATTTCTTCCATAAGTAAACTCTCATTTTCAAATAGCTTTCGTCGCAAAGTAATTAGAAGTTCCTTGGCCTTAGTGCTTTTATCATCATTAATATCAGCTAAAGCTTGGCATAAAAGTTCTATTTCCTTTATGCCCTTATTTAATTTTACAAAGCTAGAAGATTTTACAAGCATCTGTTGAAGATTATCATCCAGCTGACCTTCCAAATCTTTTAAAGACTGCGTTAACTCTTTTAGACTCTCTTTATATGTAAGCATGTGTCGCGCATACTCTAACTTGGGCGGTATATGCATAATTTTCTTTCCCTCCATTCTTATATTTATTTTAAGGATTACGATGGTTTTTATGCACCAGGTTTTTCAACAAATTACAGTTGGCACGAATTCCTGGTTTTGATATACTTATTTTTAGTAAAAAAAAGCTTATGGAGAGCTAAAAAGTTGAGTTCATACTTTGAGGTGAAATTATGAAAAAGTATATATACTTTAATACATATATTGCTGCGTTCCTTTGTTTTTTTATTTTTTCTGCATCTGTAGCATTTGCTGATACCAGCAAGCCTGTTCCTCCGGCAATTACTGGGGAAGCAGGTATAGTAATGGATGTGTTAACCGGAAAGGTTTTGTATGAAAAAAATTCCCATGTTCCGTTGGAACCTGCAAGTACCACAAAAATAATGACAGCAATTTTAGCTCTTGAAAAAGGCAATCTTTCGGATATGGTAGTTACAAGCAAAGAGCCTCCCCTTGCTGATGGAACAAGAATCTACCTGGAAGAAGGGGAACAACTGACTTTAGAACAAATGCTCTACGGCATGATGCTTAATTCTGGAAATGACGCTGCTATTGCAATAGCAGAACATATTGGCGGAAGTGTTGAAGCCTTCGTGCAAATGATGAACGATAAAGCTAAAGAAATCGGAGCTTACAATACTACCTTTGTAAATCCAAGTGGTTTACCGGACGAAGGCCATTTAACTACTGCATACGATTTAGCTCTCATTTCACGCTATGCGCTTTTAAACCTTCCTGAATTCAGAAAAATAGTTTCTACGAAAACTATGGAAATACCTTGGCAGGGTCAGGAATGGGACAGGCAGCTGATAAATTTAAATAAACTCCTTTGGAACTATGAAGGGGCAGATGGCGTAAAGACTGGTTACACAAGCACCGCCGGGAATACTTTGGTAGCATCGGCCACTCGAAACGGTTGGCAGCTAATTTCAGTTATGTTAAAGTCCAATGCCGATATTTGGTCTGACAGTGCAGCTTTATTAGACTACTGCTTTGAAAATTTTGAAATAAAAAATGTAATAAGTGAGAATGCAAATATTACAGAAGAAAATGTCAAATACGGCGATCCGGTTAAGATAGTAACAAAATATGGATTTACTACTGTAGTTGAAAAAAATAGTCTGCCAATTACCACAAAAATGACTTTAAATAAAGGTATAAAAGCTCCCATCGCTAAAGGCGATGTGCTCGGTAAACTGGTATTTTATCAAGGAGAAGATGAGCTAGGTAGTATAGATTTAATCGCAGCTAATGATGTAAAAAGAAAAATATATACTTTCTGGTGGTTTTGGCTCCTTACAATCACTTTGGCCGTCTATACTCCCTTTAGGATAATGGTAGGAATTAGACGGTATCAAAGGCACAAAAGAAAAATCCGCTATGTTACTTATAGATATAGATAATTATTTCTTCAAATAAAATTAGCACTGCATATCAATTTGCAGTGCTAATTTTATTTGAAGAAATAGGTTTTCCAAACCATAAAATCTATTTTCGATAGATCTTATTTTAATATATACACAGTGACCCATCGTCTTCCAAAACGCTTGGTTTCCTCAGCGGTTTCCAAAAACAAATCTATTTTATCGCCTTTTATAGCACCACCGGTATCCTCAGCTCGTGCAAAGCCATAACCTTCTACATAGAGCCTTGTACCCAGAGGAATAACATTTGGATCTACAGCCACTACACCTACTCTAGGCATCGTTCCTGTAGCAGTGCGATTGCCTGTATGAGTGTAAGCTGTTGCTAACATGCGTTTTTTATCTGTATATGAAAAATTTACGCCACCACGTGATGCAACTTGAACCGTCCCCGTCAGCACAATCTGAGGCTTTGGGGCTTTTATGACTTTAGACTCGGTAGTTGCCGATACAACTTTGCCATTCTCAAGTACTTCTATTGTAGTTACTTCTTCCTGACCTTCCTCTCCCTTTTGGATTACTTTCTTTTCACCCAGTGGAAGATTATAGTCCTTTCTGGATACAGTTTCAAAGGGTATGCTCTTAACTTCCGTTGTAATTCGTTCTTCGACTCTGATTATATTTATTTCAGCATCTGCTGATATGTACTCACTAAGTGCCGGCTGAATTTTATCTTTTTCATTTAACTTGATATTGGCCTTAGCCAATATATTTTCTACCTTATCAGGCTGAGTTTTCACCGTTATTTCTTGCCCGTCGACGGCTATCTTTACTGGAAAAGCTCGCTTTATGGTTATTTGCATACCTTCCTTGAGGTCTGTATCGCCACTTGGTGTAATTACATCTTCAGGTTCTAAAGTTATATTCTCCTGTTCCAGCAGTTCATCTACGGTTTTGGCAAAAGTTGAAACTTTAACTTCCTGGTCTTCGTCTCTAATAACCACCTCTTTTTCTAAAATAGCGTAAATAGTTGCTCCGACAATGAATAGTACTACCACTGCGGAGACAACAGCCCACCAATAGGCTTTAAACGAAAACACAAAACTCCCCCTTTTTAAAAGGTCTCTTATGGACTTCTACATTTTTAAAAAAAGTCCTTTTTCCATTTTTTCTCTGTCTATTAGTAGTATATTATTGTTATATCAAAAGTATACACAGCTTGTCAAATTTGCCCCAAATACCATTGTTTTTAAACTTTGTGATACTTACCCTGAGCCTTTTTATGATATTATTGAATTGATTATTATTGCAGGAGTGTTTAGCATGAGAAAATACTCCCTAGTTATATTTATTGTAGCATGCAATATTTTCATGCTCCCTATAAACGCCAATGCTGATGTCGGGCCAAAACCTTCGCCGAAAGTCATAATAGAGGTGATTGTATGAAGAAAAAAGAAGTAATATTAGGCAAATCAATTGCCGTGGTCGTGCTGCTTGCAACAATAATAACTCGTAATTTTATTTTTGAACTCCCCAACGTTCTAGCTACATCGCTTATTATGTTCTCAGTTGTGTTATATACTCTATGTACCATCGGTGACAAAAGAAGAAAGGAACAGGAGGAAAACGCAAAACCGAACGGCAAGATATAATGCTCCGGCGACATTTTCTTGTCACAAAAAATGACGCCCATTGCGTCTACATGTCAAGAAGTTTAAACATGAGCAAGTAAATCATTCTCCCGTTATAAAAAATGCAATATGACGGTTAAAGTGTCCCCATTGTCATTATGGCAAACAAAACGTTCCGCTGTCATCTCACTTTACTCTGATTTTATCTTTTAGCTGTTCAAATTTTTTGTCACCTATTCCCGAAACCTTTTTGATGTCTTCAATTGATTTAAAAAAGCCGTTAGTAGTCCTATAATCAATTATTTTTTGTGCAGTTGCCGGGCCTATTCCTGGCAATTGTATAAGTTCAGTCTCGTCTGCAGTATTTATGTTCACTTTACCATCGCTTTTTGAACTAATACCTACAGTAGCACCATAGGACTCATTCGCCTGCTCTAATTGTTCAGGCGTTTCTCCTATTTTGGGAACATACAATTTATCTTCATCGTGTATTTTCTGAGCAAGATTAAGCCTTAAAAGATCTGCCTCTGGGAGGGCTCCCCCTGCTATTTCTATAGCATCTTTTACCCTTTTCCCCTCGTCTAGGGTGTATACCCCAGGATTTTTTACTGCACCGGCCACATGAACAACGATTTTCTCTGCCTCCACTTTTGATGCTGCTACCGGAATTGCCGGTTCATCTTGAAGCTTAAAGGCTATCTCCGGTTCTTTTCTAAAAAAGGCATAATATGAAATTGATATAACAGAAATGATCAATACCAGTAAAAGACCTAGAAGTATTTTTTCTCTTTTACTGAAATCAAACATTTCCTTCACGCTCCGGTTACCTATTTGTTATCCCTATAATACTATACAGCATATCCATATCAAGACTATTTCTTATCACATCAGCCCAGCGGTCATATTCACCTTCTCTGTACTCTTTAAAATTAAAAGAAGAATAGGTCTTGTCCATAACACTCTCATTAAACCTTAAGCTTTTTAAATAATTTACAAATTTTTGAGCGAAATTGGCATTGTCAAAAATACCATGCACAAATGTTCCTATAACCTGTCCTGTTTGAGAAATAAGGCCATCAAAATCGCCATTGGTATTGCCATTTATTTTTATAAACTCTTTTTCTGCATTGTCTTTCATGGTTATCTCACCAGAGTATATTCTATAACCTTCCACCTGTGTCCCGCTCAAGATATTTGCCTCATAAGGCAAACCAGATTCAACCTCTCCCGTTACTCGCGAAGGTTCCTTTTGCAGTAATTTTATATGTACATCTAACAGACCTAAACCTTTGATAGGAGCATCTGCAAAATTAGTTGTAAAAGTCTTGCCAAGTAGCGAGAAGCTGCTTCCTATACCTAAAATCACCGCACCCTTTTGGCAAAGGGTACTGATCTCTTTATCCCAGCCTCTTGCTTTGATAAACTCTATACTTTCAATGGGATTTTCAGAACCGGGAATTATCACCACATCAGCATCTTCAATTGGGCCTCCTGATACATATGTAATTTTGATATCGTCAAATTCACCTAAAGGTACAAAATCTGTAAAATTGGTAATTCGCGGCAGGGACAGTATTTTTATATGTAAGGGCCTTTGTTGATGTATATCCTTTTCGTGGATTTTATACTTTTGTAAAAGCCTATGTCTTTCAGTTTCCGGTGAATCTTCCTCATCTACATAAATATCAGTATAAGGAATAACTCCAAGCACAGGTCGGTTTATTATGTCTTCAAGCATTTTAAGGCCCGGCTCTAAAAGCTTTAAATCTCCTCTAAACTTATTGATGATAACTGCCTTCACCCGTGCTTTTTCTTCCTCAGTTAACAAAAGCAACGTGCCCGCTAAAGCTGCAAAAACTCCTCCCCTATCAATATCCCCTACAAGGACAACAGGTGCATCTACCAATTGGGCCATACCCATGTTCACTATATCTCTTTCCCTCAAGTTTATCTCGGCTGGACTTCCGGCACCTTCTATAACGATAATATCATTATCTTTAGCTAGTTCATCATAGCACTCTTTTACTACTTTCAATAGCTTTATCTTGTATTCATGGTAATCCATCGCCGAAAGACTGCCAAAGGGCCTGCCCTTGACTATCACCTGACTGTTTTTGTCTGTGTGGGGTTTTAGTAGAACAGGATTCATTAATACGGAAGGTTCAATACCACATGCCTCAGCTTGAACGGCTTGGGCTCTGCCCATTTCAAGGCCTTCATGTGTTATATACGAATTTAAAGCCATGTTTTGGGCTTTAAAGGGGGCCACTTTAAAACCATCTTGCTTAAGAACCCTGCAAAGGCCTGTAACTAGACGACTTTTTCCTACAGAGGATCCAGTGCCTTGCACCATAATACATCTGGCAGTCATGGTTGGAAACCTCCCAATATGAAATCTTCAGCTTTTTCTGTGAGGCCAAATATCATCAGTTTTAAAAGATGTTCCCCTTTTAACATAATTTATCAACCTCATTTCGCACATAATCAAAATCATATATCTATTAACATTTTACATTACTTTACAAGTCAAAACAATAATATCAAATATACCTGATAATTTGCATATGTTGTCATTTTTCACAAATTACAAATTGAAAACCTTAAAATCAAATTGAAGCAAAAAGAGCATAGCTGCAGTTTACAGCCATGCTCTAAAGTAAAAACTATTTTACCACTATGTTTACCAACTTCTTAGGCACTGCTATGACTTTTACAATTTGCTTGCCTTCTAAAAATGGCACAAGTTTTTCCCGCTTCAGTGCCGCCTCACGCATTTCTTCTTCGGTAGCTTGGGCAGAAATAGTCATTTTATCTCTTAGCTTTCCGTTTATTTGAACAACTATTTCTATTTCATCTTCTACAAGGGCTGCCTCATCGTATTTAGGCCAAGCCATTAAGTGAATACTGTTTTCGTGGCCGATTTGGTGCCATAATTCCTCGGTTATATGTGGAGCAAAAGGAGCAAGGAGCAAAAGGAGGTTTTCTAATGCTTCTTTTAACACTTCTTTGGAAACTTTGCAGTTTTTATAATCATTTAAGCTGTTTACCATTTCCATAATAGCACTTATGGCGGTATTGAAGTTAAATCTTTCGCTGATATCTTCCGTTACTTTCTTTATGGTTTTATGTGTTATAAAACGCACTTCCCTATCCTTGTCACCTGCGTCCTCAGCAGTTTCTAATTTGTTGGACAAGTCTTCTACTAATCGTATAACTCTTTGAATAAATCTAAAGCACCCTTCTACACCTTGGTCACTCCATTCCAAATCTCTGTCTGGCGGAGCGGCGAAGAGTATAAAGAGCCTTGCAGTATCTGCCCCATACTTTGCTACGATTTCTTCAGGACTTACTGTGTTTCCTAGAGATTTGGACATCTTTGCGCCGTCTTTTAAAACCATTCCCTGAGTAAGCAGATTTTGGAAAGGTTCATCGATGTCTACTAAACCGGCATCCCTTAGGACTTTGTTGAAAAACCTTGAATACATCAGATGCAGTATTGCATGTTCTACGCCGCCTATATATTGGTCTACAGGCATCCAGTAACTTACCTTTTTCTTATCAAATGGTGCTGTCTGATTTTTGGGATCCGTATATCTGTAGAAATACCAGGAGGAACACATGAAAGTATCCATGGTATCTGTCTCCCTTCGGGCTGGACCGTGACAGTTAGGGCATGTGGTGTGTAAAAACTCTTCACAGGTCTCAAGAGGAGAAGTCCCCTGAGGTTTAAATTCAACATCTTCAGGGAGCAGTACCGGCAAATCCTCCTCAGGCACCGGAACAATGCCGCATTTATCGCAGTAGATTATGGGAATTGGAGCACCCCAATATCTTTGTCTTGAAATAAGCCAGTCCCTTAATTTAAAGTTTACTTTAAAATCTCCTATGCCATTTTCACTCATATATTGGCCTATTGCTTTGATAGCCTCCTGACTATTCATGCCATTAAATCTGTCGGAGTTTACCAAAATCCCCTCATCTGCATAAGCTTCAGTCATTTCTTCCGGCTTTAATACTTTGTCTTTGGGAGATATGACAACTTTTATGGGCAAATTATATTTTTTGGCAAACTCAAAATCACGCTGGTCATGGGCCGGAACACCCATTACAGCACCAGTGCCGTATCCCATCAATACATAGTTGGCTATCCAAATGGGAACTTTGTCGCCATTCATGGGATTTACGGCATATGATCCGATAAACATACCTTCCTTTTCTGTCTCAGTGGAAGTCCTGTCTACCTCATTGTATTGGGTCATTTTCTCTTTAAACCTTTTTACTGGGATTTCATATTTGGTTCCCGCACAAAAAGTGTCGACTAATGGATGCTCGGGGGCTAAAACTATATATGAAACCCCGTAGACTGTATCTGGCCGTGTGGTAAAAACCTCTATTTTTTCACCGGTTTTCTCTTCAGTAAAGGCAAACTGCACGCCTTCGCTCCGCCCGATCCAATTGTGCTGCATAATTTTAACCTTATCCGGCCACCCTGTAAGCTTCTCCAAATCCTTTAAAAGCTCATCAGCGTAGTCTGTAATCTTGAAAAACCACTGTTCAAGTTCTTTTCCAACGACCTCAGATTTACAGCGCTCGCATTTGCCATCGACTACCTGCTCATTGGCCAAAACCGTTGCACAAGAGGGACACCAGTTGACAGCAGCTTTCTTTTTATAAGCAAGGCCTCTTTTATATAGCAGCAGGAAAAACCATTGAGTCCATTTATAGTAGCCTGGATGGCATGTAGCTACTTCTCGGTCCCAATCATAACTAAAGCCAAGTTGTTTTAGCTGAGATTTCATGTTCTCAATATTGCTCCAGGTCCACTTATGGGGATGAATATTGTGTTTTATCGCTGCATTTTCTGCAGGAAGTCCAAAAGAATCCCACCCCATGGTATAAAGAACATTGTAGCCGTTCATTCTCTTAAAACGCGCAATTACATCACCTATTGAATAGTTGCGCATATGACCCATGTGGAGATTTCCAGAGGGATATGGAAACATTTCAAGACAATAAAATTTAGGTTTTCCATAGTCTTCTGATGTCTTATAAATTCCGTCTTCTTCCCATTTTTTCTGCCATTTGCTTTCAATCTGATTAAAATCGTATTTCAATTCCTGTTTCCTCCTTCATGTGCAGGTTTCAAATATTAAAAAAAAGTTTCTAATCCCTGTTAGGGACGAGAAACTTTTCTCGCGGTACCACCCTAATTGGCCCATAAAAGATTATGTAAGGCCCAGCTTTGACATTTTAACGCCTGTCGGCATTATTTGAAGGCGAGTTCAGGGAGTTACTCTTCCGGTTCTCACCATTGCCCCGGTTCTCTGTAAAGAGCAAACCAACCCGTACTACTCCTTCATAGCATTTTAAAGTTTTCTAATTATATTCTAAACTCTTTTGAGCGTCAATACTGCTCTCTGAAAACTCTATAGGGTTTGCATCAGCCCATAGCCTTTCCAGCATATAATATTCCCTTTCGGGCTTGTGAAATATATGCACTATCACATCATAAAAATCAAGCAAAACCCATTTACCTTCTCCGTACCCTTCCTTACTCCTAAGGCTATAACCTTCTTCAATAAGCTTTTTTTCCACTTCGTCAGATAGAGCTTGAACATGAATTGGTGATATACCTGTCGCTATCACGAAGTAATCCGAAAAAACTGCTACAGAACTAATATCCAGCACTAATACGTCCTGACCCTTTTTATCCTCTAAAATACTCGCCGCTCTAAGGGCACAAGTTTTAGGGTCTTTTGTCATTCATTTCCCTCCATGAATTAATTTATATCTTTTCCAATGATTATGGTAGGAAGAGTAATGCTATCGTCAGCTTCTTCCTCTATGCGAGCTTCTGAAATCACCTGTGCAATTTTCTCTGCATCATTCTTTTTGCCACTCGGATATATTATAGTTGTGGTTTCATAGTCGAAACTATCTGCATTAGCAACAGTAACCACTTTAAAGCCCTGTGATTGTAACTTACTGGCTACTTTAGAGGCAATACCTTGTTCACCATTGCCGTTTAATACGGCAACTTTAATGCTGCCATCATCAAAGAAAATCTCGTCGATCATTTCATTCATCTGATTTTGATAAGGAATAAAATAACTTATCCCAGAAATATACTTACCTTCACCCGGTATAATGTACATCTTTATGTTTTCCTGTTTTATTTGTCTGGCAAAATTTGCGAGATTAGCCAATTCCAAAGGTTGAAGGTCAGTTTCCACATTATCCAGAACAATATCTATCAGCTTAGGCAATTTCAAAATGGTAGAAGGTCTGAGAACTGTTTTAACCAGTGCTTCCATAAACTGCTGCTGAGCTTTTATACGGCCTATATCGCCTTCCGGATATCCCCTAAATCTTACAAACTGTTCTGCTTTTTCTCCATCTAAAATTTGCTTTCCTGGCTGTATATTTATACTAATGCCACCGACGGAAGGATCTGTGTATTTCATTTCCTCTTTTACATCCATCTCTATACCGCCTAAGGCATCTACAATATTTCTAAAGCTAGAAAGTTTAATTGCTACATAATTGTGAATGGGAACGCCTAAAAAATCTTTCACAGTTTTTACTGCCAAATCAGCACCGCCAAAGGCCATTGCAGCATTTATCTTCTGAATGCCATATCCGTCTATCCGAACTCTAGTGTCCCGAGGTACAGATAAAATTTTTACATCTTTGTTCTTTTGATCTATACTAACTACTATAATAGTGTCAGTCCGGTGCCGGTTATATTCTTCTTTAGCCCCTATAGTACCTGCATCCATGCCTAAAAGCAATATATTCTGTCGGCCACCCTTTACAAATTCATCGGTACTGGTAGGAGTATCTTGATCTAACCCCGGTTCTATAGGATTCTTTAAGCTCCAATAAACGTAATAAAATCCACTTCCTAGTGAAAACACAATAAAGACTAAAATAAATAAAGCTATTTTAAAAGGCCTTTTCATGTTCCTCGCTCTCCCTCTGCATGAGAATAAAATTTCTAGCTGTAATGGTCTTTGGATGTAATAAACTCCCTTTGTCTAAAACATATTTAATTGTCGAGTCAAAAGCATCAAGAAGCGCTTCATCCAGATCTTTAAAGGCCTTTGCTCTCAACTTCTCCACCCCCGGAAAACATCTCCCGGGTTCAATAAAATCAGAGAGAAAAATTATTTTTTCCAGCAGGCTCATGTTTGTATCACCGGTAGTATGGATTTTAATTGCATTGAGTATTTCATCATCCGTAATACCATAATCCAGCTTTGCCAGTACAGCACCTAGAGGTCCATGAATCAAAGCCTTTTCACGCTTTGAAATATCATCTAAAAGTATACCAAAATTTTCTGCCATTTTCAACTGACTGAAAGTATCCATACATCTTGCACAATCATGCAACAAGCCTGCTATTTCTGCCTTTTTGATATCTGCACCGTAGTGCTTAGCCAATTTAGCTGCAGTTTCCATAACACCCAAAGAATGATTAAATCGCTTTTCATCTAGATTTTGCTTAAGTTTCTCAATTAAATCTTCCAACATCCCTTTCACCGATATAAATTATTCTTCTGAATAAATACTTCTACACTGGGCGGAAGCAAGTATTTGATAGACAGGCCTTCTTTGACTCTCCTGCGTATATCCGTAGAAGATATGTCAAGGCCCGTAACCTTCATAGGGTAAACTTCCCTGCCGTAAAGTTCTTTTAACTGGGATATTTTTTGGTTTAATTTATCCATAGGATAACCGGGTCTGGTTGCAGCTATAAATGTACAGTAACTTAGCACTCTATCTACATCTTTCCAAGTCAATATATCCAAAACTGCATCAGCTCCGCTGATAAAAAAAAGCCTCACGTCGTTTCCTAATTCTTTATAAAAACTCTCCAATGTATCCACTGTATAAGTTAAGCCAGGTCTGTCAATTTCCATTCTCGACACTTCGAAATAAGGATTGTCATTGATAGCAAGTACAGTCATCAGGTATCTTTGTTCAGCTGGGGTAACGGGATACCTCTTATGAGGCGGATTTCCAGTAGGTGTAAATATAACTTTATCTAGTTGAAATTCGGTTCGAGCCGCTTCGGCAGTAACAAGATGGCCGTAGTGGATGGGGTCAAAAGTACCTCCCATTATACCCACCCTTTTAATTTTCGACAAGACAAGTCCTCCCTCTACATGCCTTAAATTACAAAAAATTATATCATACTTGACTATAGTCTTTCAAATATAAGATTTTGGATTTGAATTTATTTATTCTACGTGATAAAATTCAAAATCTCCTATTTTTACTGTATCACCAGGTTTTATGCCATGTTCTCTTAGTGCATCATCAATTCCCATTCTCTTAAAGGCTCGCTGGAGGCGGTATACTGCCGACTCATTATCAAGGTCGGTCATGGCCACTAATCGCTCGACAGCTTTGCCAGAAATATAATAAATATCGCCACTTTTTTCTATCTTAAAGGGCTCTTCCTCTTCAAAACTGTATTGTTTTACTGGTTCTACTGTTTTGGGTTTTGGAATTTTGGCAAGCTTTTCACTGATAAGCTTGATAAGCTGTTTTATTCCCTCACCAGTAGCCCCTGAAATTGGGATTATGTCATACCCTTCCTTTTCAAGCATTTGTCTAACTTTGTCCAAGTTTTCTCTGGCTTCAGGCAAATCCATTTTGTTGGCAGCAATTATTTGGGGTTTTTCCAAAAGCTTTTCGCTGTACTGCCCAAGCTCCTGATTTATTGCATAAAAGGCTTTTACAGGATCCCGTTCCATGCCCGATAAATCCAGCACATGTACAAGCAGTCGCGTCCTCTCCACATGTCTTAAAAATTCATGGCCTAATCCCTGGCCCTTGTGGGCACCTTCAATAAGACCGGGTATGTCGGCTAAAACGAAGCTGCTGCCATCACCAAGACCCGTTTCTACGACGCCAAGCACCGGCGATAATGTAGTAAAGGGATAATCAGCAATTTTAGGTCTTGCTGCGGTCATCCGCGAAAGCAGGGTAGATTTACCAGCGTTTGGGAATCCGATTAACCCCACATCTGCCAGAAGTTTTAATTCAAGAACAACCCAGCGTTCTTCTCCTGGTTCACCCTTTTCGGCAAAATCCGGGGATCTGTGGACTGAAGAAACAAATCGAGCATTGCCTCGTCCACCCCTTCCACCCTTTGCAACAACAAAGCTTTGGCCATCTTCTACAAGATCAGCTAACACCTCGCCGGTTTCGGCATCCTTTACTATAGTGCCCGGCGGGACTTTAATAACCAGGTCTTCTGCGCTGCGGCCAGCTTTATTGGAACCTTGGCCATGTTCTCCTCTTTTGCCTTTGTAGTGAACTTTATATCTAAAATCCATAAGGGTAGATAAGTTAGAATCCACCTTAAGGACCACATCAGCTCCCCTGCCGCCGTCACCGCCGCTGGGACCTCCGCGAGGTACATATTTTTCCCTCCGAAAGGCAACTACTCCATTGCCTCCATCTCCGGCTTTTACATAAATTTTTGCTCTATCTATAAACATTTTTAATCACCTATCTTAAAGTTTCTCAGCTGCCTACTGATTCCATTTGGCAATTTTAAAACAGTAATGGATCTTGTATAAAAATACTTAACCATTAAATTGACGGATCTTGAATGTATCTTTTTTGTCTAGTGCATCAGATAATACCTCTATTTTAGTATTTCTTAAAATGATTTTTATATCTTTATTATTGCCCGGAATTTTATCAAATTGAGATATGTATTTTTCCATTTCTCTGGCAAAATCCGGTAACAAAGGCCAACGAAGATTTTTATCTAATACTTCGACTTTTACGTTTATATCTTTTTGCCTAAAAGTATATATTAGTTCCAATAAGCCGCAAATCACCATCGGATCGGTAGAACTGCTATAAATGTGATTGATAGTTCTTGAACTATTCACCACATCTTCTATATATTTTAAAGCATCTTGGTATTTTTTCAACTGAATCATGCTAAACAGTATCTGTAAATGGTTTTGAAATTCATGTTTCGTCAATCGAAGAATATATAAAAATCTGTGTCCCAAACTTAGATTTTCATTTTGATTGAAATTTGAGTTAACAGTCACAATACCTATTATGTATAAAACAACCCCAGCTAAAATAACCTGTATTTTTACATCACTCCTGTTATTGAGGAGTGTAACAGCAGCTATAGTCAAAATTGCCTGACCAGTTAAAATAATATACGGCAAAAGTTTTATCCTCAACATTACCTCTCCTTTTATGCGAGAAATATAACAATATAATAACAATTTTGTTATTTATTGTCGTGTATATAGTTCTATATCCTCAAATGAATTCCTTCTCAGGCGGAGATAGTTAGGTAATATTTACCATATACCAATAAAAATAAAAGCTCCTGTAAAAGGAGCTTAGTTTGCAACAACACTTACGAGTTTTTTATCTTTACCCTTCTGTTCAAATTTTACATAACCATCTATCTTAGCAAAGAGTGTATGGTCAACGCCCATACCAACATTTTTTCCGGGATAAACTTTAGTGCCTCTCTGGCGAACTATTATGCTGCCAGCACTGACAAACTGGCCATCAAACCTTTTAACCCCTAAACGCTTGGCCTGACTATCGCGACCGTTTTTGGAACTACCTCCGCCTTTTTTCTGTGCAAAAAGCTGTAAATTCATTACTCCACCTCCTCTACCAGCTCTATTCGTACATTAGAAGGATAAGATTTCGAAATATCTTTTAGACCTAAAAAAATAGTCTCTAATATAATCGTCGCTTTTTTTAGCTCTTCTTGCGGCAAATTGTCCGGAAGTTTTAGTGCTAAATAGCCCTGTCTTTTTATTACCAGGGGTTTTACACATGCCACATGTTTAAGGCCCAATATTGCTGTTTCGGCCAGCGCGGAAACCCCTGCACATACAATATCTTTGCCATATTCAGCGTATTTTGCATGGCCAGATATTTCTAAGGACATATAGCCGCCTATAGGATGGCGTTTCGCTTTAACATGTATCATATTATCCTTCTATTTTCTCAATTTGTACTTCAGTAAATGGTTGGCGATGACCTTGTTTCCTGCGGTAATTTTTCTTGGGCTTGTACTTAAATACGATAATCTTGTCGGCTTTGCCGTGTTGTAGCACTTTGGCCGTAACTTTTGAGCCTTCAAGCCATGGCTTGCCTACGTTCAGTTTACCGTCCTTGGATATAGCCAGCACTTTGGTAAATTCTACTGACTCTCCCACTGCTTCAGGTAGTTTTTCTTCCCGAATGACGTCACCTTCGGATACTCGATACTGTTTACCGCCGGTCTCGATAATTGCATACATTTTTATCTCCTCCTTTACCTCGCCGGAATCTAGGTAAAAATTTTAAACCCGTCCCGGGCGGTGGCCGGCGCATACAACCACCTAGGCTATTTTAGCACAATAAAGCCTTAACTGTCAACGAGATTTGAATATTAGAATAAACTTTTAGGAAATTTCCAAACTAAAGGCTTAAGGGGTTCTTTTGCTTCTTGAATTCGAGTTGCCACTGCTTCTTTAAAATCGATTATTTTATCTGTGCTTTTTGTTGGTTCTGTTTTGTTTTTTGACTCAATTGTATCAACTCGTGGCGTTTCTATAGATTTATTCACGGTTTTCGCCTCTTCAGCAACATTAGTATCTTCTAATTTATGTTTGTTTTTATCCATAACCTTTAAAAATGTTTCTGCCTTTGACAAATCTTGCGGCTTAACAGCTTGAGTTGTGGCCTTATCATTTGAGGTTAAAGATTCTTTTTGAATCACATTTTCTGTCTTTCTGGATTCCAAGCACACAACAAGACCCAAAATATTTGCCATGAGCAGCAAGTATGCCACTGACGCCGTAGATTCATTCCCCATCCGAGAAAAAAAGTCCCTTATATCGGCCATACAAAAACCCCCCCAGCAAAGCTATTTTCACCTTATATACTTATATATATGTTATGCCGGTGGGGCTTTATTCGTCACAAATATTATAGCAATTTCGTATATCTACATGGTCATTGTACCTTTATCAGTTTCCACGACTTTTAAGATTCGCTCTTCGTTACCGTTTTCTGCATTTATATAAATGAGGTATCTATCAGAGTCCAGTTTCACATCCACTTCATAACACAACTTTTCATTTAGCGCTTCATCTGGTATAAGGGCCATTCGAATTCTTTCCACGCTTAAGTTTTCGCGTAATTTCTCTCTTACTTCTTCTTCAGTTATCTTTGGCTCAGGCAAATTCCGCTCAGTGTGAAATGTCAAGTACGCTGATGCATTAAATCCTACTATCTCACCTGTATCCAAAGCTACTTCAACCTTAATAAAATCCGGATACAAAAGTACATCTCCCTGCTTTGGAACAAATGACACTGTTATTGTATTGTTTTCTCTTAAAGACCCTGTAGCCTCAAAGCCCTTATAATCCATATCTTCTAAAAAAGCTTTAGCATTGTCTACAGCCTGCTTTATGGCAACTCTGGAACTTTCTATTTCTCTGGTATTCAAAAACCATATAACATGACCGCCAATCTCACTTACATCCATAATGATATCCGGCACCGCATTTCCTTCTCGTTTAAATTCAACGGTATAAGCTGTAATATTGCCCTTTGTCTTGCCTGCTATTTCTGCCTTTAAGTCGTCTTTTACTATCTTATTTGCAACCCTCCGAGCGCTATCTAGGGCCTCACTTTCGCTTACGCGCTTTCCAGTAAGACCTTTTACGGTGGGACTTTCTACATGGTCAGAAAAAGGCCCGTCATAGGTAATGGTAGGTGCTTGTTCTTTCAGTCTTTGGTCAAGGCTTTCCAAACTATCTGCCATGCCTTTAATTTTTCGTGTGCTAAATAGGCCGTCAGGTTTTTCCTGCCATTTTATCTTGCCTGCAGCTACATCATCCTGCAAGCGCCTGAGCTCTTGACTTAAGCTCTGAATATTTTTTCTGAAGTCTCTCATTTTTGCCCAGTCGTCAGCTGTCACATCTTGTTTTTTTACCAGTTTTTCAGCAATTCGATACGAAAAGTCCCCAAGCTGGGCAAAAAACTTTTGCATATTTGTCATGTCTCGACTTCCTAGAGGCATGCTCGCAATACTATTTCTCGCACCTTCTGACTGATGCCAAATGGTAGTCAATAACATAATTCTTTGTTCATCTGAGGAAGTAACCTCACTTTTAGAAATCAGCAAGTTTAAGTTGTTGACATGTTCCAATAAATTGTAAAATCCACGCTGATAAGCTGCTTCCAATGCATTTTCTGCTGAAGAAGCCCTAGCATATACAGACCAGTATCCGAACACTAAGGCACCTAAAACTAGAAGACTTGCTATCCATACAAATGATCTTTTCAACATTTTTCCCTCCGCATTTATTTTGCAAATACATGGTTCCCTATTTGTGTTACTATAGTTCGCGTCCAAATCCAGCCACGTACGGGTTTATACGGATTCCAGAAAAAAATGCACCCATAAGTGGGATCCCACCCGTCTAATGCCTGCCTTGCAGCTTCAAAGTGGGTTCTAGATGGATACCTCGACCAGATTAAACCATTGCTAACAGATTCAAAGGCCCCCGGCTGAAAAACTACATCAGCAATTGTAGAGGGAAATCTAGGATTTTTTGCTCGATTAAGAATCACAGCTGCCACGCCAACCTGACCAGCATAGGGTTCGCCTTCTGCCTCACCGGCTACAAGGCGTGCCAACAACATATGATCGCCTTGCCAAGACGAAACCGCATAACGCTCGGCTTTTGCTTTAGGCTCAAAGTGTATAGCAGTAACCCCTGTTGCAATCGCAATTAAAATAATCATTAAAAAGATAACTATTTTCTTGTTTTTCACCCTAAATCACCCTTTTTTGTAGTACTATTCTTAGTTTGCTTATTTTTATAAAGCTTATTCCAGTACCTTTTGTATCTTTTGTTCATATAATAGTCTAGAGAAAAATCATTAGGAGGGGAAATAATGAAGTCGAAGAATCGAAGCCAAACTGCCGATACAAATAATCCTAGCAACCATTCTCGACCCCTGCCAAATCCATACACTCTTTTTCTAATCCTTATTTTACTTATAAATTCCTTTGGCGGTATCAATCGAATAATGAGCAATATAAAGAACACCTTTAGTAAGGAAGGGGAGGGAAGAAAGTGAGAATATTATTATCAGAAAACGATATTCAGCTTTTAAAAGCCATACGGCCTTTCATGAGTGGTAAAAGCCAGGAATTACTTGACCTATTGCTAGTTACTATAAACGTATTTCAGCCGAATCAGCCAGACCAGAAGATAAATTATGAGGCTTTAAATACACTGCTTACTATGGTACATGATTCTATTCAGGCCAAAAAAAGCAAAGAAGATGTTATAGAAATCGATGAATACGAACATGTACAAAATGAGCAGGCAGAAAATGTGGAGAATTTACTTAACGTTCTAGCGGAGAGCAAAAATAATGATGACTAACCATTAGGTTTGAGGGCAATCGCCCTCTTTGTTTATAAATAAATGCTGTTCTTTTTTTTATAATGTAGCATATATTAAAATAGCATGCATTTGTATATTGCAAAAATCAACTACAATAGGGGAGGGGTAGTTTTGGCAGAAGGTGAAAATTCCCGTTTCAAGGCTGATTTGTTGGAAACGGTGTTAGACGTTATACACGGCCAACGAGGTCAAAATATCAATGAATTAGTAAGTTTGCTCGCTCTCAGTAATTTATTGGGAATAATCAGTTTCTTAAATACACAGGACATTAAATTTGAGTCCAGAAACTCTCAATCAAAAAGCAGCACATCTGAGCTTAAAGAAATGGCTGCGACGCTTTTGAGTTCCATGGGAGCTGCTGGCGACAAAAAAATCAATCCAGCAACTTTGATAAATTTAATGAAAACTCTATCGGCTGCAGAAAGTAGTGGGAACACTGCAAGAAACTCCGATAATAAAGCCGATGAGAAGAAAAAAGACTAGGCCGTGCCAATTAAGACACGGCCTTTTAAATTAATTATCTGCGAAAAACAGAAGAATCAATATTAAGAACAGAGCAAAAGCCCATCTGTTTCCAGAGAATCCACCAGTTGGTCCTCCACCCATTATATACCTCCTCTCTGCAGGTAGCCTTAGTCATCGGCAAAGAACAGGAGGATCAGTATCAAAAACAGAGCAAAAGCCCAACGGCTGCTAAATCCAAAGCCACCACTCTGAAGGTCTGCCATATAAAACTACCCTCCTTTGATGTTTTAGTATAAATATATGCAATGGGAAATACTGAGGTTACACAAAAGTTTTTGAGAACTACTTTGCTATATTTTTTAACAGCTTACTACTCGATACTTTTTCGCAAAAGAGCCGTGCATTGAGCACGGCTTTTCAGCTTAATCATCAGCAAAGAACAGAAGAATCAATATGAGAAACAGGGCAAAAGCCCAACGGCTACCAAAGAAGCCACCACCCTGTACATCTGCCATCTCGTTTTCCCTCCTTCTTTGTGACCTGATATAGTATATGCAATGATAGACTTTGGGGTTACGGTGATTTTACAACCGTAACTTTTTTCATTGCCCTGTTACAATATATGAAAAAATACTTTATAGGGTTACAAAGACAAATTTAAAGCCACTCGATAACGCAATCAATCTAAGATTGCTGCCCGCCCCTGAAAACTTGTTTTTACAATAAATTAGGAGCGCCCGAAATTTTGAGCGCCCCTATGTTAAATGAGTCGTGCTTTCGCATAAGTTCTATAAGTCTTGCTTATCTGAACTTTTACTTTTAAACCTAAGTAATCTGCTCCTTCCTCAACATCTATAACATAGCCGTCAACTCGCGCTATGCCATTTCGGGGATTAGCTACATGTGCTTCTTCAATAATTATATCTAGTATTTGACCTTCCCTAACCGGCATAGCAAAGTGTTCCAGTTTTGCTTTGCTACCTACAGCTTTTACACGGATTTCTTCCGGATGCAAATCGTCTTTGCCTTTAATAAAAATATATTTGCCGTATCGCTGTTCTAACTGGCTTAACTTACTTCCACCGGCGCCTATGACCACTGCTGCCACTGATGGATTTACTTCTATTAAAACAGCCTCACCGTTTCGAGTTCTAAATATGCGTGAAATCTCCCTCTCTACTCTTTTTGCCATAATATCTTCTGATAAAATCCTGCCCCTTCCTTCGCAGTAGGGACAAACTTTTTCTAAGACCTCATATAGGCTCTGTCGAACTTTTTTTCTCGTCATTTCTACAAGACCTAAATTAGTGATTCCCAGGACATGGGCTTTAGTCCGGTCTTTCTTTAATTCTGCTTCAAGAGTCTCGATTATCATTTTTTGGTGTTCCTGGGAATTCATATCGATAAAATCAATAATTATGATTCCGCCTATGTCTCGCAGCCTAAGCTGCTTTGCAATCTCTCTGGCTGCTTCTAAATTTGTCTTTACTACTGTATCTTCTAGATCTATACTGCCTACAAACTTGCCGGTATTGACATCAATTGCAGTCAAAGCTTCTGTGTTATCTATGACTATATACCCACCGGATTTGAGCCATACTTTCCTTTCAAGAGCTCTTTGAGCCTCAGATTCAATATTAAAATACTCAAAAATGTCTTCCTCTCCCATATAAAGGTTTACTCTATCTTGCAATGATGGCGATATACATGACGCCAGTTCTCTGACCTTTTCATATCCGTATGAAGTATTTACATAAAATTTGCTAACTTCAGGTGTAAAAACATCTCTTACGATCCGCGACAGGAGATCCATGTCTTTATATATTAAACGTGGTGCTTTGCATTTTTTTTGTTTTTTGAGTATACTATCCCAAAGGCGTTTTAAATACTCCATATCGGCCTTTAATTCCTCAAAACCTTTTCCCTCTGCTACGGTCCTAACAATTACACCCATATGGGGTGGACATATTTCTTGAGCAAGGGCCTTTAAACGCTGCCTTTCAACTTCGCTCTCTATTCTCCTTGAAATGCCTATATAATCAACCATAGGCATTAGCACCAAATACCTTCCAGGCAGGGTAATATTCATAGAAACCCGGGCCCCTTTAGTGCCCATGGGCTCTTTCACAACTTGTACCAATACCTCTTGGCCAACATGCAAAAAATCCTTTATTGAAATCTTTGTCAAATCCTCAAAGCCATTTGCGTCATCAAGATTCTGATTCCCGGAGTTTAAATCACCTGCAAACAAAAAAGCATTTTTCCCCAAACCAATATCAACAAATGCAGCCTGGATCCCTGGAAGTACATTTGTCACCTTGCCTTTGTAAATGTTGCCTACAACTCTTTGGTCATTCGTCCTCTCTACATAATATTCAACTAATTGCCGATCCTCCAGAACTCCTATGCGTATTTGGTCACGATCAACATCTGCTAAAATCTCCTTTGACATGAAATTTTCAGCTCCTCAAGTCCCACAATTTAAAACAGTCTTTATTTAGATTCTTTGGGACTTATATTTTCCTCCACATTAAATGGTGAAATTTTTTTATCCCCACTTATATAAAATATTTCCTCCCTGTGTATGCCGACTACTTCAAGCTTTTTTAAAAGTATTCTTTCTAGTTCTCTAATTACAGTAATGGGTGCTACACTGCCCTGTTGGCCAATTGAAATTGACATGACAATATTTGCGGTATCACTATTATGATCAGCAAGATCTATGCTATAGATTAAAGGAGCAATATCCACAAGCTTTTTGCCGGATTTGGTGTTTTTTTCTACGATTATCTCCTTTTGTTGCAAAAGGATTTTAATACTTTTTATAAGTTCCTCCGGGCCTACCTCACTTAAAATTACGGTGACCACATATTTGGCACAATTTAGCATGGAAAGGGGAAGTTTTTCATCTGCTTCCTCTACATCGGTTACCTGAATGCCTTCAGGCAAAGCACCGTTTAGCTTTAGAACTACATCTTGTTTTGAAATATCTTCATAAAATTCCACATCCATATATTCACTACTACTTGTAACACCAAGAGACAATGCGGGAGTAAAAGTTATCTTCGGCCTGGGATTGAACCCCTGGGTGAAAGCTATGGGTAAATTAGCTCTTCTGAAAGCCCGTTCAAAGGTCCTCATCATGTCAAGATGAGAAATAAATCTGGTGAGCCCCTCTTTTTTAAACTTCATTCTTAATTTCACACAAACCATCTCCTAGTCTTCTTATCCCACAGCCGTGACATCTTATCCTGCAGTCAGGTGTTGTTTGTCCTTTTTTTGCCTTTTCTAATTCTAAAAGCAAGAACCTCTTATCGATGCCCGCATCTATTATTTCCCAGGGAAACTTTTCGGTTTCCGGCCTCTTGCGGTAAGCGTAAAATTCAGGGTCCACTTTAGCTTCTTTAAAGGCTGACATCCACTTGTCAAAATCGAGAAACTCATCCCAGCCATCGAATTTACAGCCCTTTTCATGGGCGATTTTTAAAACTCTGCCGAGCTTTCGGTCGCCTCTTGAAAAAACAGCCTCTAAAAAGCTAATTTTGCCGTTATGCCAGCTATAGTATATGTTTTTGTTTTTCTTCAGCAATTTTTTCAGATGCTGTTGGCGCTCATCGATTTCCGCAAGTGTTATCTGACTTTCCCATTGAAAAGGCGTAAAGGGTTTCGGAACAAAGGTGGAAGTGCTAACATGGACCTGAAGCCCTTTCGTGTGGCCGTTGACTTGTCTGTATACATCGACAACGGCATAAGCAAGGTCTGCAATGCCTTTTAGGTCTTCATATGTTTCGGTGGGAAGTCCGATCATAAAGTAAAGCTTAACTCTGTTCCAACCTAAAGCAAAGGCATCCCTAACTGATGACAAAAGGTCTTCTTCAGTAACGCCTTTGTTGATAACGTCCCTTAACCGCTGTGTTCCGGCTTCCGGCGCAAAGGTAAGACCGGATTTTTTGATTTCTTGAATCTTTTTGGCAAGTTCCAGTGAAAAAGCATCAATCCTAAGGGACGGCAGTGACAACCCCACCTGGCACTGTCTGAAATCTTCTGTCAGAACCTGAGTAAGTCGCTTTAAATCTGAATAATCACTGGTGCTGAGGGAAGATAAGGAGATTTCCCCATAGCCTGTTGAGGATATAATATCTTTTGCCAATTTTTCCAGGCGGTCTACGGTTTTTTCCCTTACCGGCCTGTAAATCATGCCTGCCTGGCAAAAACGGCAACCGCGTGTACAGCCCCGAAAGATTTCCAGGACGGCCCGGTCGTGAACAATATCAATATATGGTACTATAAATTTCGTAGGGTAATATACACTGTCTAAATCTTCTATAACTCTTTTTTGTATAACGCTGGGAATATGATCTTTTTTAGGCAGTATGCCGCTTATTGTCCCGTCATTATTATATGATACATTATACAGCATTGGCACATAAACACCGGGAATTTGAGCCACATTTTCTAAAAACTCCTGTCGGCTTTCACCCCTCTCTTTAAAACTTTTATATAAATCAATGACATCTAATATGGCCTCTTCAGCTTCGCCTATTATAAAAAAGTCTATAATATCAGCCAAAGGCTCCGGATTATATGCACAAGGGCCACCGGCTATTACGAAAGGATGGCTCTCATTTCTCTCACTTGACAAAATTGGTATTCCGGAAAGCTCTAACATGTTTATTATGTTGGTATAGCTCATTTCATATTGGAGAGTAAATCCTACCATGTCAAATTTGGAAATGGGGGTCTTGCTTTCCAAACTAAAAAGAGGTAGGCCATCTTTTCTCATAAGTTCTTCGAAATCTATCCAAGGAGCATAAACTCTCTCAGCGTAAATATCAGGATATTCATTTAAAAGATGATATAGTATTTTTATGCCTAAATGAGACATGCCTACCTCGTAGACATCCGGAAAGGCAAGTGCTATGTGAACTTTTATGCCGTTTAGATCTTTGTTTATACTATTATACTCATTGCCCATATATCGAGCAGGTTTTGATACTAACGGTAAAAGTTTTTCCAGTTGTTTTTCTATAGTCAATACTGTGCCTCCTATACTTGACTTGTATTTGTTTTATTATATCAAGTCCTTTATCTTAAAGTCCAATCCTTTTTCTATTATTTTGTCAAATATTTCCGTTTCGGTTAAAACTTTTTTTAGCTTCATGTTTTCATTTAAAACGCAAACAATAAAATACTTTTGTGGTAAAAACGAATACAATAATTTTTTTGCTGCGGTTTCTTGGTTAACTACTAAAATTTCCCCCGGAAAATACTGATTTTTTAATAGTTTCTCCTTTTTCTTAGCCAAATAGTTCATAAAGACGAGATGAGCATCTTTTTCCTCTTTTGATGCCTGATGTAATAAAAAAAAGCCTGCAACTACCAAGCTTATGTATACCTTTTTAAAAGCTAAACCCAGCAATGCTGCACATAGCATGAAATAGGCAAGTATTTTGCCGGTATATGATGCAATGCGAACTGATGAAGTGTAACTCATCCGTTGTCTGAGCCACAATGCAAAAAGCCTTCCCCCGTCCAGAGGAAGGGCCGGCAGCATATTAAAAATACCCAGCATGAGCTGATAGTGGGTATATTTTGAAGCTATATTTGACGGTAAAACTTTTATGGCAGAAAGGAAAAGAATTAAACCTACTACTGCAAAGTTTGCCAAAGGGCCTGCTAACACCATTAGCATTTCACTCTCATCAGATGCGTCGCCTAAGCTGGATTTAATTCGACCCCCAAAAGGCAGTATTTCTATTTCATAAATAGCAATACCCAGTTTATTGCCAACAAATACATGGGCAAATTCATGGATTCCTAAAGCAAATATTGCGGCAATTACTTCTACATGCATTCCAGCAGCAAAGGCTAATGCCACCACTATGGCAAAGACAAAGCTAATATTTATTTTATAATTAGCGGCTTTTAAAATCATCTAAGTCCTCCCGGAATTATCCGATATGTTGAGCCATTTTTTCGGATCCTCAGGTTTCCCATTTTGCCATAATTCAAAATGAAGATGTGCTGTTTCAGCGAGACCTGTTTTGCCTATCGTGCCGATGATAAAGCCCTGCTTTACTACCTCTTCTTCTTTTACATAGATGTCTCGCAAATGGGCATAAATGGTTACTATTCCATTTCGGTGGCGTATTTTAACAACATTTCCGAACTCCTCATCTTGCCCCACATAATCCACAACACCATCTAACACTGTTTTGACCGGCGTCCCCTCTTTCTGGACTATGTCGATGCCATTGTGCATACGCTGTTCTTTTAAAATGGGATGATATCTTATGCCGTATTCTGATGATATAGTTCCATGGGCAGGCATCGGCAATAACTTTCTATTTCCCTGACTTAAAACAGGTATACTTTCTGGGGCTTTTGAAATTCCCTTTACTGCCTCAACTATATCGTTAAACTCATAGGAGTAGTCGCAAACAAAATACTCAATTTTTATAAGGGCTTCGTTAAATATGGGGATGTTTACTCTTTTTAGCAATAAAACGATGATTATGATAGTAATACATATTATAACTTTTTTTAAGTTGTCAGGCCTAAACCAGCTCTTCTCTGAAGGTTGTTCGTAATAATCGTAATAATACATTAACGTCACCCCCTTTTTTATATATATATTTTTCCAAAGCTCGTTTATTACAAAAAAAAACGGGCTCAAAAAATGAACCCGTAAGATGCTTTATAGTATTAAAATAGTATTTTTTGGCGGCGCATTCCCACGTTAAGCACTAGACCTGTTGCCATCATATTCATAATAAGAGAACTTCCTCCATAACTCATAAACGGAAGCGGTATGCCCGTCACCGGCATTATCCCCACATTCATTCCTATGTTGACTAAAATTTGAAAGGTCCACATGGAAACAACACCTATAACCATATAAGTTCCCAACAAATCTCTGGCCTTAAATGCCACTCTTAAACAATAGTACAATAGCATGAAATAAAGGCCTAATAGGACAATACCACCAATAAATCCTAATTCTTCGCCTAACACTGCAAAAATAAAATCCGTATGTTTTACAGGAAGAAAATCCAGCTGACTTTGGGTGCCCTGGTAGAGGCCCTTTCCAAATATTTTTCCTGAACCAATGGCAATTTTAGATTGAATCACGTGGTAACCCTTCCCTAATGGATCAAGGTAAGGGTTTAAAAACACCAGAATTCTATCCTTTTGATATGGCTTTAAAAGCTGCCAAAAAAGTGGTAAGGAGAGAAGGCCTGCGGCAATAACACTCGCAAGTAATTTATAACTTAAACCTGCAATAAACATCACACCAAAGGTCATTGCTACCAATACTAAAGACGTACCTAGGTCGGGCTGTTTGGCAATAAGCAAAATGGGAATTGCCATATATGCAAAAACAGCTATTAAATCCTGCAAAGTATCTAAAGACTTCTTTTTTTCCAAATATTTGGCTAAAGTAATAACAACAGCCAACTTTGCAAATTCCGAAGGCTGGAATCTAAAAGGCCCTAAACTAATCCATCGCTGGGCTCCGCCGCCTTCTTCACCGGTAATCATTACCAACAACAGAGCTATAATATTTAATGCATAGATAACATTAGACCATTGGGCGAAGGTATGGTAATCAATTGATATCATAACCAGCATTGCTACCAGCCCCGCAATAAACCAAAGAGCCTGCATTCGCGCCGTTCGAAAACTGCCTTCAGGGCTTGTAGCATGGGTAGCGCTGCTAATTATTATTACACTAAAAATTGTAAGTAAAACAATTGCTATTAAAATAGGATATTCTATATTTTTTATTAATTTCCGATTCATAGCCATACCCCCTAAACCCGTAAAAACATTATATCATAAAATTAAAGGCTCCAGTTAAGCCTTTAAAAAAATCATTTCGGTATGTTTTCCCAAAAAATATCTATCTCGTCATTATAGGTTACGGGTGATGCAAAACCTGCCTCGACGCCATTTATTTTCATAGTTAATTTTCCTGTCATGCTTTCGGGTTTAAAGGATATTAAATTAAAGATATCGCTTAAAATCATTTCTCTTGGCTGGATGGTTACAACAGCATTATCGGGAATTTCTTCTTCGGGAGAAACTGTCTGTCCGGATATTTTTACAACTGGATCAATGAGAAATTCACGCCCATTTATTTTTATGCGCATTTTATCACTGTCATCAATAAAATCCTTAAGCCTAGCTACAGCATCTTTACCATCCTGTGCAGGACTAAAGTTTATAACTGCACCATCGTGGACAGGTACATTTAAGTCCACGCTCTTTCCGTCCATTAAGACAATTGATGGCTTTGGCATTTCGCCTTTTACTATTATGGGTCTTCCGTTTATGCTAAAAGTTTTAGCAAGGCCAGGTCGACCGAAAATTTCTGCTGATGATTTGCCCGCATAAAGCAGTGCATCTAAAACTGTTGGCTTGCTCTGGGCTAAAATATTAATGGGTTTTTCGTTAATATATACCTTGTATGAAGACAGATGAGTGCCATTTAGTGAATTTACCGCTATGCCAATAGGAGTCACTGAAAAGGGGCCGCAAAATTCTTCACAGCCACATATATTCTTTAGACCTTCTCGACCTTTAACGCCAACCCGTTCTTTGGGAAGTTCTAGATTCCCGGCAATACACTCTGGTAAGCCAGGCATCAGGCTGCCTCCACCGATTAAAAGTACTGCAGCTGGCGGTTTGCCATTAAGTTCAAGAATTTTGCGGGCAATATTTGCCGAAAGTTCCTTTATGACAGAATCGATAGATTTTAATAATTCAGCTGCGGATAGTTCCCTTTGACTTCCCAGTATGTCTGTAAATTTTACAGTTTCTGAGATGCTAAGTTCACGCTTTACCCGTTCACCTTCCTCAAAAGTTAGCAGGTGTTCTTCGCAGATTTTTTCGGTTATTTCATCACCAGCCATTGGCACCATGCCGTAAGCAAAAATACTTCCATCCCTCGAAATTGCTATATCTGATGTGCCGGCACCTATATCAACCAATGCAATATTTAGTCTGCGCATACTGGGGATAACTACCACGTCACCTGCAGCAATAGGTTCCAAAGTTAAACTTTCAAGGCCCAAATCGCATCTTGCAAGAACGGTCAATAAGCTTTCTACAACAGTCCGCGGAAGAAAAGTAGCAACGATCTCAACTGAAATGCTGTCGCCCTTCTGACCTACCAGATTATCTAAAACCTCATCTTGCAAAAACCATTTTATTGGACTAAAACCCACGCAATAATAATTATTTAAACCATCTTGTCTACTTTTATCTGATAAAACTTTTATGGCATTTGACAGTGCATCAGCTTCTAAATTGCGAATATCCTCATTCGTTATTTCGACAAATGGAGACGTTTTTTTTTGAGCCTTGGCCTTTACGGTATAAAGGGCCCTACCAGCCGCAGCTACTGCTGCTCTTTCCAGTTTTATGTCAAGTTTTTCTTCCAGTTTTTCTTTTACTATTCTTACGCTTTTTGCAACTGCTTCAACGTCATGGATCTGCCCATCATACATAACGCGACTTTCGTGTTCCAATATTTCATGAGCGAGGATTTTATATATATTATTTTCTTTTTGAACAATAAGCCCTGCTATTGTTCTTGTGCCGATGTCCAAGGCAAAAACCTGCTGTCCGCCTTTCAAAAATACTGCCTCCTTTAAATTCTAGCCAAATGCTTTACCTTTTTGATGGGAATATTTGCTACTAAGGCTGGAACTGTTACATCTTTTTCCTTGTCCATCCTCGTTAGCTTTACTTCAAGGCCCTCCTCATCGATTTCCATATAGTCAGATATTATATCTATGAGACGGCTTTTTATCATCTCTAAAAATTTGGGGGAGACATTTGCTCTGTCATGGACAAGAATTAATCTTAAACGCTCTTTGGCTATATCTTTGCTGGATACATCTTCTCTGCTGAAAAGTTTTAAAAAATCCACCTGCTTCTCCTCCTTTGCTTATCTGGTTCGGGCTTTCAACCCAAAAAACATACGCAATTTATCCATAAAGCTGGGCTCTATATTTTCCATGGGCATCAAAGGCACATCCTGGCCTTGCAACCTGGCAACCATATTTCTGTAAGCCTTGCCTGCTTTTGAAGTTTCATCAGCCACTGCCGGCTCACCGCGGTTAGTAGATACGACTATTTTTTCATCTTCTGGCACTACACCCAATAGCTCTATAGCTAAGATATCTATCATATCATCAATATCCATCATATCTCCGCGCTTTACCATATCGGGTCTTATACGATTAATGACCAATTTTGGTTCTTCAAAACCCGAAGCTTCTAAAAGCCCAACAATTCTATCTGCATCCCTTACAGCAGAAACTTCAGGTGTTGTAACTATAATGGCCATATCAGCACCGGCTATGGCATTTTTGAAGCCTCTCTCGATCCCGGCAGGACAATCGATTAATATGTAATCGAAATCCTTCTTTAAATCATCACATAATTTTTTCATTTGTTCAGGAGTAATTGCAGTTTTATCTTTGGTTTGTGCCGCAGGCATTAGATATAAGTTTTCAAAACGCTTGTCCTTTATAAGAGCTTGTTTTAAACGGCATACGCCGTTTGCCACATCCACCAAATCATAGACTATTCGATTTTCAAGTCCCATGACCACGTCTAAGTTTCTTAACCCAATATCTGCATCCACCATTACGACTTTCTTTTGACCGTACAAGGCAAGACCAGTTCCCAGATTTGCGGTAGTAGTAGTCTTTCCCACTCCGCCTTTTCCGGATGTAATAACTATTGCCTCACCCATGAGATATCCCTCCTTTTTCTCATTCCATTATTTTAAAGAATTATATGGTTCTATCACTATCATATTATCCTTTAAGCGCGCTATCTCCGGAAAGAGTGGTGATTGTTCCTTGTCTTCCGGAGGCCTTGAAATAACATCAGCAATTCTCAGTTGTGTTGGCTGTAACCTAAATGCCGCAACAATCGCCGAAGTATCTCCTGCTGCGCCTGCGTGAGCCATACCTCTAAGGGTTCCCATAACTAAAATGTCCCCAGTCGCCACAATTTCACTGCCCGGATTAGCATCACCTAAAATTACTACAGTACCTTTGTATGAAATTTTTTGTCCAGAACGCACAGTCCTCTTTAAAAGCAAGACTCGGCTTCGGTTTGGTTTAGGAAATATTAAAGTCTTTGGAGATTTTGCTTCTTGCAAGCTCATTCCAAAATCGCTAAGGATTTCTTGTAATTTTGTATAATCTTCCTTTTTTAGGAAGCCATTTTTTGCTTTTAAGCTGACTTTAGCACCGGTAAAAAAGTTGCGACTGTTTTGAAGCTTTTCGTAAATAATTTTCTTTACATCCTCAAAATTTGAATTTTCTTCAACTACAATAGTTACACCTTCTTTTGTTCCCTTTATGATTACTGGTTCATTTGTCATGCTAATTCCCTCCAAACGGCACCACTACAGTATCTTATTCTGCACAAATCAGCCAATTCCTTCTTTAAGTGTTAAAAAAACCAGAATCTGTAAGATTCTGGTTAAGGTTGAATAAGATAATCTTCTGTAGTTTCATCTTCCGATATGTGAAAATACTCTTCAAATATGGCCCTGGCTACGGGGCCTCCCGTGGTACCTCCGGACCCGGCCTGTTCAATGAAAACTACTACTGCAATTTCAGGGTCTTCGTAAGGAGCAAAAGCTACGAACCATCCGTGAGGATCCTTTGAAACATTCCATTCGGCAGTTCCGGTTTTGCCCGCTACAGTAATGGGAAAGTCTGCAAACACGCTATAAGCCGTACCTCCTGGTAACGTAACGGCTCGCATGCCTTGCTTTATAATATTAAAAGTGTTTTTAGAAAAATCTGCATGACCACCGATTTCTGGATTTTTCTCAAGAACTACATTGCCGTGGGGATCGGTTATAGATTTAATTAAATGAGGTTTCATCCAAACACCTTCATTTGCTATGGCAGCTATATAATTTGCTATCTGAATTGGCGTAAAACTGTTGTATCCCTGACCGATGGATGCATCCAATGTTTCAGCAGGATACCAGATTTTATCATCGGGCCTTGTAAAAGTATTTTTCTTATATTCACGGCTCGCTACTTGACCTGTCTTCTCTCCTGGCAATTCTATACCTGTTAAACTTCCAAGGCCGTACATCTTTGCATATTTTTCAATATTGTCTATGCCCAACCTACGCCCCATTTCATAAAAGTAAATATTGCAAGATTCAGCTAAGGCTCTCACCATGTTAACCATGCCATGCCCGCCCGCTTTCCAACACCTTTTAGGCAGGATGGTCCAGTAAACTCCTGTATCGCGGACAACCTCTTTTTCATTTGTTACCTTTTCCTCTAAGGCTGCTGTAGCCGTAACCATCTTAAAAACAGACCCCGGCGGATACGTCCCGGCAATTGCAAGATTTACCATGGGATTGAGAGGATTATTAGAAATCTCTTCCCATTCCTTTTGAGTTATTCCACGGGCAAACATGTTTGGATCAAAGTCAGGAATGCTGGCCAAAGCCAAAACTTCACCTGTCTTTACATTAAGGACTACAACGGCACCTCTTTTTGCATTGGGATAAGGTTTGTATTTATCGTTTTGCAGTTTTAACAATTGCTCTTTTAACTTGTTTTCAGCTATTTGCTGAAGCTTAATATCAATGGTTAAATTAACTGAATGGCCAGGAATAGGATCTCTTTGGCCTAATACTTTAATAGGTTTGCCTGAAGCTGTGACCTCCACCTGTTGACCGCCGTCAACACCTTTTAAATATGATTCCAGGACTTTTTCAAGCCCCATTTTACCAATAAGGTCACCCGGACGGTAGCCTTTGTCTTTTGATGCTTCAAGTTCCTCTTGGTTTATCTCTCCCACATATCCAAAAATATGGGAAGCTGAAGTACCGTAAAGATAATTCCGCATAGGCTCAACTTCAATAACAACTCCTGGAAGCCGCCGTTCCTCTATTTCGGCAACAGTCTGAAAATCTACGTCGGTTTTTAATCTGACAGGCCTATAGCCTTGACCTCGCAATTTATTCTTTAAAGTGTCGAAATTATACGATACCAAGACTACTGTGTCAGGCTCGCTGTCGATAGTTACAGTTCCTGTGGAAAAATCTATCGTTATGGGAGAAACAATCTTTCCTGTAGTTTCTTCCACAATTGATATATCAGAATCATCAACTTTTCCGTCGCCGTTTTTGTCTACAATTGGCAATTTGCTTAAGGTTATCTTATTATATTTGTTTACAGTATGTTTTTCATTTAACACTTCAGTGTAGAGGGGGATTTCGAGAATTTCTCGCAAGGTCGCAAAAACTTCCTCCTGAGTAGACTCTTCAGTCTTTACACTCATGTAAGATACGGTAAAACTCGGCCTGCTATTTACCAATTCGCGACCGTTTCTGTCCTTAAAAACACCCCGAGGTGCGGTAATTGGAATAATTCTAATCCTGTTTTCCTCGGCTAATTTTTCATATTCATCGCCTTTAACTATTTGCAGCACAGATAGACTTACGATAAGCACTACAAATACAATAATTATAATTCCCAAAAAAATATTAAGCCTTTTTTGAAGCTTCTTTACTTCCATGGAAAACCCCTCAACGAAGTCAGTATTTTACTTAGTACTTAATGTCAAAATAATAATCAAGAAATCGCACCATTTTTATTACTACTCGGTAAACTAACGGAGATATAAACATATTAAGCAAGGAAGAAGGGATTGTAATTGAAAAGAATTGATGCCATGGATAGACTAATTCACCGGTTAAATAAGCAATTATCACAAAAAATAGATTAAATATAAATGTGCCCATAAAGGTGAGGGCCATGGTTATAACCCGCCCTTTATAAAGGTTATGGCAACTGTACCCTATTAGGTAGGCTGCAACAGTTTTTGCAATGGTATTTGGACCTATAAACCTGCCAAAAAAAATATCTTCTAAAAAACCATTTAATAAACCTATTGCTGCACCGGCTTTTTCACCATTGACGACGGCTATACATAAAGCAAAAACCAGCGGCAGGTCTGGTTTTATTCCAAAAATCCAAATAAAATTCGATAATGTAGTCTGCAGCAAAAAAAAAGCACCCAACACAATAATATAACACACTGACTTCATCAATTAGCCTCCTTCTCTCCCTTGATTACAAAGACACGCTCTAGTTTGAGAAAGTCAACTGAAGGCTTTATTATAGCATACTGCATCAACTCATAAGACTCTTTAGTTGATTCTTCAACTTCCCCGATAATAATCCCTTTGGGTATCAAACCGCCTAGGCCTGAGGAAATAACTATATCGCCTTTTACCAGATTGGCATCATGCGGCAAGAAGACCATTTTTAAATATCCGTTGGGTGCCGGGTCAATAGTACCTTTAACCACTCCATTATCTCGGGTTCTTTGAATCATAGCACTGACTGAGCTGCGCTCATCGGTTATAAGCATTACTTTTGAAGTGTTAGAAGTAGTGCTCAAAATATATCCGACTAAACCTTTATCGGTAATTACGGCCATATCTTTTTTTATCCCATGTCTTTCTCCTTTGTCAATGGATATAACATTGAACCAGTTACTCGGGTCCCTTGCTATAACCTCTGCCGCCTCTAAATCATACTGAAAGCTTCTTTCCCTAAATCCCAATAGATTGCGCAATTCCTGGTTTTCTTTCTGATATTCAATTAAATTTTGTTTATACTGCAAAAGCTCAGCTACCTGATTTTTTAAGGTTTCATTTTCCTGCTTCAGGTAGAAAAATTGTGGAATAGCATTTAAGGTTTCCTTTACACTAAATCCTATACCAGACAGTGCTTTTTGAATAGGGCTGAGTGCAGTTACAAAAGGCATCTCTAAACTTTTAAAAATATGTTCTCGTTTAGAAGTTATATTAACGACAGCTATTGAAATAATCAAAAACACCACTGGAATTAGCCATTTCCGGTTTTTTAAAAGACGCCGCAAAAGCACCACGCCCTTAACCTACTTTTTTAGGGGAAATCAAAACGCGCCTTAAAAGGTCCAGTTCTTCCAATACCTTTCCTGTGCCCATAGCTACACAATTCATGGGCTCTTCCGCAATATGGACCGGCATACCCGTTTCGCTGTTTACCCTTTTATCTAGTCCTGTTAACAGAGAACCTCCTCCGGTCATTACAATACCTCTGTCCATAATGTCTGCTGCCAGTTCCGGCGGCGTCTTTTCTAAAGTCACTTTTATGGCATCTACAATACTATTTACGGGCTCTGCCAAGGCATTATAGATTTCACTGGAAGTAATTGTAACAGTTTTGGGCAGACCTGTTACCAAATCTCGACCTCTGATGTCCATGGACTGATTATTTGCATCTGGTATGGCAGACCCTATTGTTATTTTTATTTGTTCTGCCGTCCGTTCACCGATCATTAGATTGTATTCTTTTTTAATATAGTACACAATTGCGTCGTCCATTTCATCTCCGCCAACTCGGATTGATTTGCTGGTGACAATACCGCCCAAAGAAATAATGGCAACTTCGGTTGTTCCTCCACCAATATCCACTACCATGTTTCCTGCAGGTTCGTGGACTTCAAGACCTGCACCAATGGCTGCTGCCATCGGTTCTTCTATTAAGTAAGCTTCCCTTGCACCTGCTTGCAGGGTAGCATCGATTACTGCTCTTTTTTCAACTTCAGTTACGCCAGAAGGAACTCCAACAACAACCCTTGGCTTGATAAATGGCTTTCCATTTAGGGATCTTGATATAAAATATTTCAGCATACTTTCGGTAACATCAAAGTCTGCAATTACTCCATCTCTCATAGGCCTTATAGCAATTATATTGCCCGGGGTGCGACCTATCATTTGCTTGGCTTCATCGCCAACAGCTAAAATCACCCCGGTGTCTCGTGAAATAGCAACAACGGATGGTTCCTTAAGAACAATGCCCTTCCCTTTTACATGTACTAATGTATTAGCTGAACCCAAATCAATGCCCATGTCCTTTGAAAATATATTTAAAAATCTCATCATTTTTCCCCTTTCTGCTGCCTCGGTATTTCATCAAATGCTTTGTTTACATAAGACCTTGTTCCCTTAGACTCAAAATAGAATTATTGCCGATAATTATATGATCTAGTACATTAATCCCAAGAATATTGCCAGCATCAACTAATCTAGAAGTAACTTCTATGTCCTCTTTGCTGGGTACCGGATCTCCGCTGGGGTGATTGTGAACTAATATAATTGATGCGCTGCTTCTTTTGATAGCTGGTTTGAAAACTTCTCGCGGATGGACTATGGAAGAATTGAGACTGCCAACCGAAATGTCTTCGATTGATATTACATGATTCTTTGTATTTAACAATATGGCTTTAAAATGCTCTTTTTCCAAAAATCTCATTTCCTCCATAAGAAGGTCCTTTACATCTAGGGGGCTCGTTATGGTTACTTGCTGGCCTCCACTATAGCGTGAAATTCTTCGCCCTAATTCTACTGCAGCTTTTATTTGAACAGCTTTTGCTAAGCCAATACCTTTTATCTTCGAAAGCTCCTCTACTGTAGAATTGACTACGTAAGCAAGCCCACTTATGCCTCCGTCACCCTTTAGTATCCGTTGAGCAAGCACTAAGGCTGACTCAGAACGCGTTCCAGTTCTCAATAATACAGCTAAAAGCTCAGCATCACTTAAAACTTGAGCTCCAAATCTAAGCAGGCGTTCCCGAGGACGTTCCTCCTGCGGTATATCTTTCATCAAGATATTATTTCCCAACAGAGTAACCTCCTGGAATTAAAGTACTTTTATGTCAAATTGAGCCAACATCTTACTTAATGTAAAAAGCGGCAATCCAACTATATTATAATAATCACCTTCGATTTTCTCAACAAATAAAGCACCTTTTCCTTGGATTCCATAAGCACCAGCCTTGTCCATTGGTTCTCCAGTTTTTATGTAGTTTTGTATCTCCAAGCTGCTTAGCTCCTTAAATTTAACCCGGCTCTCTTCAAAATCGCTTACATAACGCTTTGTGCTGGCATCTACAAGGGAAAGTCCCGTAAAAACCCTATGCCAACGCCCACTTAAGCTAGTCAACATCTCTTGGGCTTCTTCAAAAGTATGAGGTTTACCTAGAATCTTATCATCTAATACTACAATGGTGTCAGCTCCAAGGACTAGACCCTTTTGATGTTTTTTGGCAACTGCCATTGCTTTTTTTAAGGCAAGGCTTGCTGCATATGGTCCAAATTCCATCTTAAGATTTAAATCCTCATCAAGATTGCTGGGTTCCACAGAAAATTTTAGACCCAGTTGCGATAACAGCTGCTGTCTTCTCGGAGAAGCTGAGGCCAAAATAAGGCTTTTACACATTTTTTAGCACCTCATTAAAGTCGCTGGTATAAGAGAATTGCAATAATAAGTCCTATGGCTCCTGCCAAATTTAAACTTACATTAAAACCAAAGGTTATATTCACAATTCCTAAATCCAGATTGGTTGTAGACAAGCCTATACTCTTACCCTGGTTTAAAATTGGTGCAAAAGTACCTAAAATCTGGCCTAATACACCTCCAATTACTAAACCTACTATTAATAGTATAACCAATAATAAAGGACTACGATTATTTCGTTTCATGGGGTTCTTCCTCCTCAAAAAAATCAATTTGCACAAAGGTCGTATCCAGATTTTGTTTTACGAAGTAGGCAGCAAGACCAGTGAATAGACCAGTAAAAAGTCCAATTACCATTAAAAAAGGCAGGTAAACATAAAGGCCAAAAGTAGAAAGGACGAGACTTGCTACGGTAACTTGTACAAAATTATGGGTCACTCCGCCTAAAAGGCTAATTCCTACTAAGCTAAAAACGTTATTGAAATGCTTATAGGCGAAAGCCATAACTATCGTGCTTAAAATGCCTCCGGTGAGACTGTAAAGCAGACTTGAAAAGGATCCAGATAGCAGCGCTCCTATAAAGCACCGTATAACACTTACCATAAGTCCTTCTTTTAAGCCATAGAAGACAACAGCAATCAAGGACATGATATTGGCAAGGCCCAATTTTGCTCCCGGCACTGGAAAAGGTACCGGTATCATATTTTCAATAAAATGCAGTACTGATCCAAAAGACACAAGCAGTGAAAGAAATATTTTTTTACGATGCTTTTGCAACAAGTTTTTTCATCCTTTAGCCAAAATCTTAAAAAGTTATTATATCCACATCCTCTTTTATAGATTTATCACTTTGTATTTTGATGACCATTTTATTAGGAAGGCACACAATCATTTGCCCGGGACGGTTAATCCAGCCCTGTCTTATGCAGTCTTGGTCAGGGCACTGGGCAGACAACATCCGAACCCTATCCCTTTCAATTTCCACAATGTTTTCACCATTAGCCACAGGTACGGATATTTTTAGATTCGGCCCTGTTTCTCCTAGCGAAACTTTTTGATATAGCTTCCCATTAACTTCTATTAAAACGTAGCTTTTGCCATCTGCAAAACCGTAAACCTGAAAACTCACAAAGATTATAAAAGATATAAGTATTATTGAAAAAAATAGAATTTTGTCACCCTTTGTAATCATAAAAATCCCTACTTAGCTTGAATCCACACAATTAGTGTAACATTTTATTCCATACAACACAAGTGAAAAAATTGGCTATAAAAATAGGTAAAGGGCCGTGCTACAACTTTGCTTTTGTGCAAAATTCAACGGCCCTTTACCTAAAGCTAATCTTTTTTGTTTTTATTTACCTCTTCCAATACTCTTGCCAATATTTTCTCTTTATTACTCAAATGTGGAACATAATTTTCTCCGCTCTTGAAAAAGCCCTTTAAAGCTACTGTTTTTTTAGATACACGCCTATTTTCAGCCTTTTTGTTAGTGCTTTGGGATTTCATTTTTCTTTTCCTTTGTTTTCATTCTTGTACATCATATCCAGCATCTTCAATTGCCTGCTTTATATCATTAAGCTTTACTTTTGACGGGTTATAGGATACCTCCACTTTGCCGTTTTCTACATCTGCTTCAACTTTCGACACACCCGGCAGAGCTCCGACTGCTTTTTCCACAGCACCTTTACAGTGCCCGCAGGACATGCCGGAAACTTTTAAAACAATATCTGATCTAGAGGAAATGGGTTCACAACAACCAGTTGACATGATGTGCCTCCTTTTCGGGTGAAAATTATAGCCTAAGTTATAAAATGCCCTAGTTAAAAAATAAAATTCGCTAATTTTTAGGCTTCAGGACTTTGTTCAACCTTTTCTTCCCGTAGCTCTTCAGGTTTTATTACCCTTTCTATAACTAGGTCCACTTTTTCCACTGTATATCCTGTAAGGGTCTCTACTTCGCTGATAATTTTTTCCCTGGCTTTTTCAGCAACCTCAGGAATTCTTACGCCATATACAACGGCAATTTTCACCTCAAAGGCCACGCTTCCAGGTGATTCTTCAAATTCTGCAGGGTCAGTTTTCTTTACTGATATTTGAGGCGCAAATCTATCTACGAACATTCTGGTAAAACCAGCAAGACCACCCTTTCGATCCTGCTTATAGACCTCTTCTACTTTACGCATGGCTTCTTTGGCTATATCAACAAAAACTGATTCATTAATAAAAGTTTTTCCGCTCATTAAAGACCCTCCTCAAATATATATTTGCTCAATTATATATTTATATATTCTATATCCAAACGGAATAACCTTCCATTTTTTATTTCAAGTATACTTTTATAAAAGGATTTTCTGTAAATATAGAGAATTAATAATAAATCAATATTAATATAAGGAGATGCATGGTCAGTGAAATACATAGATCTCAGAAGCGACACGGTAACTTTACCTACAAAGCAAATGCGTGACGCCATTTATAATGCAGAGGTTGGTGATGACGTATACGGCGAAGATCCCTCCATTAATCGCCTAGAAAAAATGGCGGCTGAAATGCTGGGCAAGGAAGCGGCCATGTTTGTAACCAGCGGCACACAGGGCAACCAAATTTGCGTAATGACACATACCCAACCGGGTGATGAGATCATCCTAGAAGAAAAATGTCATATTATAACCTACGAAGTTGGAGGTATAGGCAGGCTAGCAGGAGTACAGGCAAGGCTTATCTCTGGTAAAAATGGCATAATGGATCCATCGGATATTGAAGCTGCTATACGGGAAGATAATATTCATTTCCCTAAAACAAAACTCATCTGTCTGGAAAATACCCACAATCGCGCCGGTGGTACCGTTATTCCTATGGATATACTTAAAAGCACATATGAGGTTGCAAAAAAACACAATATTCCCGTTCATATGGATGGAGCACGAATTTTTAACGCAGCTACATACCTAAAACAACCTGTAAAAGAAATTGCAAAATATGCGGATTCTGTTATGTTTTGCCTTTCAAAGGGATTATGTGCCCCAGTTGGCTCGGTGGTTGTAGGAAGCAAAGAATTTATTTCCAAGGCTAGAAAGTTTAGAAAAATGTTGGGCGGCGGAATGCGACAGGCAGGATTTTTAGCTGCCGCAGGAATTGTGGCATTAGAACAGATGACTTCAAGACTTAATGAAGATCATGAAAATGCCGCACTTTTAGCTAAGGGGTTAAGCGAAATCCCAGGTATTTTGATAGATATGGATACAGTCCAAACTAACATTGTTATTTGCGATATCAGCGGACTTAAAATGACCGGAAGAGAATTTGCTGCAAAACTTTATGAAAAAGGAATTCGTGTAAATGGCGGCAATTCTACAACGGTAAGATTTGTAACACATTATTGGATTAAAAAGGAAGATATAGAGGCTACTATAGAGGCTGTAAAGTCTCTTAGGTAAAAACTTATTTGTTTTTCCGCGAAGTGGGGGCTTGCATTGCAAAAATCTTAAACGAAAGGAGGCACCACAAGATACAAACAGGTGTTTTTAATACTGTTTGTATCTTGTGGAGGTAAATGTTTATTATAGCATGCAGCCTTATATTTTTTGCTATTTTTTTAGCGGTGCTCTGGCAACTTAATATGCTAAACCTATATTACGTTCTTTTTGCTGCATTACTCACTATATCTCACAATGCACTCTATCTAATTGAAGGAAAAAAAGAAAAGGGTAAACTTCGCGAGATAGTCAAACGCCTTAAAAGGTTTAATGAAGGCCTTTTAGGCGAAAAATTCGATGACATTAAAGGCAGCACTGTGGGCAACCTTTGTCAGGAAATACATAAAGTAACACAAAATACCAGGCATCTGGTTGGTGAACTATCAATCGCCTCAGAACAGCTAAAAGGCTTGTGTCAAAAATTTTATGCAGAAACAGAAACATCAGCTAAGTCTTCTCAAGAGATTGCAGAAACTATAAACCATATAGCTCAAAGGACAGAAAATCAAGTAAAGGCATGTGATAATGCTGTTACGGAGATTGTAAAGTTGACGGAGCTATCAAATCTTGTTGCCTCTGAAACCCAAAAGGTTGTTTCGGGCAACATAGAAGTTCAAAAAGCATTGCAGGAAACCTTGGAAATGATAGAAAATTTGGTAAGTTCTATCGAACTTACCTCTCGTCAAAACCACGTTACTGCTACGGAAGTTGAAGCATTGATAACGGAAGCTGATAAGGTGAGCGGAATTATCACATCAGTGGAAACTATTGCTCAGCAGACAAACCTTCTCTCATTAAATGCTGCAATTGAAGCTGCCCGGGCCGGCGACATGGGAAGACAATTCGCAGTAGTAGCCGATGAAATACGAAAACTTTCAATGAATGCTCAAATTGCAGCCAGTGAAATAAAAGAAACCATAAAAAATATAAGCAATAAAATTGTTAAATTATCCGATGAAATAGCTGCAGGTTTTTCCAAAGTTCAAAATGAAGCAGAACAAGCAAAAATTACAAAAAAATCCTTAGAAACTACTTCACAAGTAATTGAAGACACCCTTGAATCCATGAATCAGATCAACAACCTTACAACCGATGAGGCCGAAGCTGCCAGAAATATCAAGGAGCTAATTGAGGACTTTTCCTCACTTACTCAGGACATATCTACAGCTTTTCAAGAAACTGCCGCCGTTTCCGAAGAGCAGGCTGCTGTAATGCACAACATAAACTCTACAACCGAAAGTCTCATGAAAGTATCAGAAGAAATATACAGCTACGTGGAAAAAGTATTGCAAAATACCCAATATGATGTCTCATCAGAAATAAAAACAAAGGTTTTAACGCTACTTAAAAAGTGGGCCAATTCCAAAGAGATTCTATCATTGGACAAAGAGCAACACATGGAAGTTTTTCGAAAACTTAAAAATGAGTTTCCCAATTTTACCGGAATTATCACCGTCGACAACAGCGGTAAGAGCATTGCAAATTCAAATCCTTCTGATGTAACTGACTTTTCATTTAGAGATTGGTTTAAAGCCGCCAAAAACGGAAAAGATTTTACATCTAATATGTATATTTCCGCCCTAACCGGAGTCCCAACTGTAACAGTGGCAACGCCTATTTTTAAGGACAAGGAATTTTTGGGTGCAATCAGTGCTGGAATAAGCCTTAAATAATTTAATGGCTCCCTTGTATCCTGCAAGGGGGCTATTTTTATAAAAAGATTTTTCTCACTATATATACCGAAGCTGCAAAGCTTGCAAAGTCTGCAAGTATTCCAAGGGGGATAGCGTAACGGGTTTTCCGTATGCCTACAGAACTAAAATACACTGCTATGATGTAAAATGTGGTGTCACTTGAGCCCAGCATGGTAGACGCCAACCTTCCTATAAAAGAATCCGGGCCGTGTTGATCAAATATTTCCATTGTCATGCTAAGTGCCGCAGGTCCGGAAAGGCTCCGCACAATAAATAGAAGCAAGGCATCAGTGGGTGCTTTAATAACCTTGAGGATTGGGGACAATAGCGCTACAAGTATGTCTATAGCCCCTGACTCTCTGAAAATTCCAATTGCAACATATATGCCGATAAGATACGGAATGAGTTTTACGGCCATCATAAATCCTTCCTGGGCGCCCTCAACAAAGACCTCAAATATCCTAACACCTCTCATATGGCCGTATAAAAACACTACGAAAATTAATCCGGGTATAAACCAGGAAAAGCCTTGGCCTAGCGTCTCTGCCGTCAAAATTTTCGCCTCCTTCGGCAAAAACTTCTAATGACTATATCCCCTACAATTGCTGCTAAAGTAGAGCAGGTGGTAGCAAACAAAACTGAACCCACGATTTCAGAAGGATTTTTGGAACCTGCCGAAGCCCTTAATGCTATTAGTGTAGCAGGAACTATTGTGACACTAGATGTATTTATTGCTAAAAAAGTACACATAGCTTCAGTGGCAGTATCCGGTTTGTCATTTAGCCGCTGTAATTCTTGCATGGCTTTTAACCCAAAGGGAGTAGCAGCATTTCCAAAGCCCAGCATATTGGCACTCAAGTTCATTAAGATACATCCCAATGCGGGATGCCCTTTTGGTATTGAAGGGAAAAGCCAGCGAAAGAGAGGAGCTATTAGTCGGCTCAGTATATCTATAAGCCCCGATTCCTCCGCTACTCTTGCTATGCCCAGCCATAAGCTGACAATGCCGATTAGGGTTATAGCCCTTTGTACAGCATTACCCGCTGCGGTCATAGCAGCATTTGTTATAACATCTATTCTTCCATTTGCAGCAGCGACAATTATCCCTGATAAAATAAAGAAAGAAAAAATAAAATTCATAGCCAGAGCCTCCTTTAATCGTGAATAATCACCAGTGCTCCGGTTGGAACTGTATCGTAAAACCATTTTGCATCTTCATCTTTGAGCCTAACACATCCGTGGCTGGCAGGAATACCCAGCTTTTTCAATTCTTCTTCAATGATCTCATTGTCTTTATTTCGCGGCACTGAATGAATTAAATAGTTGCCGGTAATCCTCACCCAGTAAAGCCCGCCTTCCTGTATCCTTTCAGTCCAAAAGTATTCTCCCCTGTCCTGCAGCGTAAAAAAACCCAGTGGCGTACGGTTTTCGTCATCGGGGATGCCGCCAGAGGCCACCATGGATTTGATGACTTTATCTCCTCGATAAACAGTCACTTTTTGAATTGGCCTTAAGTTTACTTCAACCCACCATTTATCCTCCATATCAACTGTTGTAAATTCAAAAGCGTAGGGACTCATTTCCTCATCAAAAATTGATTTACCTGTCACTTTTACCTCGTAAGTTGCATTCGGCTTAAATACAGTATAAGGTTTAAATGTAGCGGTCTTTCCTTCAAGTTTGATATCGCCCATCATTCCTTCTACCTTTATATCAACTTCCTTCATGTCTTCACTAAAATCTACCGAAATCAGATTGTAAAGCTTCACATCCTTTTCACCATCTGCCGGTTCCGTTTTGACTATTTTAGGCACATCGGCAACTTTAAATATCTGATGAAAACCAGTTTTCCTTATATCATTTGTGTAATTTGATAAAAGACCGTCAAATTTTACTTCATACTGCTCCCCCGGAACAAGAGGCTGTTTTGGCACCAGCTCAAAGCTGCTTTCGTCTTTAAAAACTCTGCCGCTTTCGCTAATCATGTAATTATGCCTTAAGACATAATCAAAATTAACAATAAGGCCTTTTTTTAAGGCTTCAATTTTTACTGGCGTAGAAAAGTAAAGTCTAATGGGACCTGTACTAGAAACTATTGGAGAAATCCTGTAGAGAAAAGGAGAGATGCTTGCTCGAAAATTTGTTTTAACCACCTTATAAAGCCCAGGTATGGCTGTCTTTAGTGGACCTACTTGCAATGTTGTGTTAAAGCCTCTAGGTAGGTTTTTTTCCATGGCAAATATCTCCAAAGTTTTATCATCAATCCACCTCAGGCTTTTTATGATTTCGGTGCCTGGCCTTTCGGAAATTAATTTGACTTTATCTTCTATACCCGTCTGCTCAACCGGAACATAAAAATTTATTGTGACCCTTACAGTGCCTAAATCATCCAACTGTCTTATGGTAACGCTGCTTGCCCGTGAAAACAAAAACCACATAGCACCAATAGCGACTAGAAAAAATACAATTATATACTTTCTGCCCTTCATTAATTTCCCTCCCTATAGATATTTATGAAAAAAAAACAGGAACTTTCCTGTTTTAATAAATCAAGTGCTGTGAGCTTTGTCACATTAAATTTTTTCTTTCCTGTTTATAATTGTTTTAGATATATAATTAGAAAGGAGAGACACTATGGCAATAAGGAGCATAGTTCATATTGATGAAGATAAATGCAACGGCTGTGGCCTTTGCGTGCCATCCTGTGCAGAAGGAGCTATTAAGATAATAGATGGTAAGGCTCGCCTCATTTCAGATAAGTATTGCGACGGCCTTGGAGCCTGTTTAGGCACATGCCCTCAGGGTGCCATTACCATTATAGAGCGAGAAGCCGAAGATTTTGATGAAGAGGCGGTAAAAGAGTATCTTCATGCTAGTGAAAATTCAGCTGAAGACAGCCCTTATACAGGCCACAGCCATACTTTTAGCTGTCCTGGGTCAAGGCCTATTGACTTAAGGGAAACTGAAAAATCAACTTCTGCTTGTGAAGCAGGAGACGTCTCAATTTCCATCAAATCTCAGCTGAGACAGTGGCCGGTTCAGTTGATGCTGGTTCCTGTGCAGGCCCCATATTTTGAAAATGCTGATCTGTTAATTTCTGCGGACTGTATATCTGTTGCCTACCCCAATTACCACTTGGTAATGCTAAAAGGCAAAACTGTAGTAATTGGATGCCCAAAACTGGATGACGGAAATTACTATGTAGAGAAGCTCTCTGCCATATTAAAAAATAACAATATAAAGAGCATCACTGTAGCCCACATGGAAGTTCCCTGCTGTTACGGCATGGTCAAAATAGCAGAAGAAGCTCTGCGCCGCTCAGGAAAAAATATTCCCTTAAAAACAATCGAAGTCAGCCTTGAAGGGGAAATTATGTCATGAATAAAATAGAGCCCTTATCTTATTAATTTAAGATAAAGGGCTCTATTGCTTTTCCTGCTTCTTTTATATTGATTCCTGAAAATCGTAAACCATGCGCGATACATCGGCAAGGGTCTGTAAGGATACCGCTTCCCATGCCTCATCGGTAAAAATGGCAATTATATAAGGCCGCTTGCCAAAGACGATCCCCACATCATGGAATTTATCATTCAATGCACCCATCTTGTGAGCAACTATTATATCATCAGGTAGATTTTGAGGAATTCCTTCACTGAAAATGGAATTTGCCATATAATGAAGAACTTCATTGCCGTATTGGGGCTTTTCTTTACTAAAAGCAAGCAGCCTTTCAAGGTATATGCCCATGTCTTCAGGTGTTGTTATATAAAGTCCGTTATGGCCGCCGGTGGCCTCTGCACCTAAAGACTTCTCATAAGCCGTAAGTTTATCCTGACCTATAAACCCAAGCAGCATTTTCCAGGCTACATTGTCACTGTACTCTATAGCGAGCCGCGAAAGTTCCCTTATTGTATACTGCCCTCCAATTGGCTCCGCCTGAAGGATACCGGTGCCTTGCGCATAATATTCCTGCGTATAAGTTAGTTTTGTATCAAGATCAATTTCGCCTTGGGCTGCCAATTCGTATACGTACAAAACTAACGGCAACTTTATGGTGCTTGCCGCCACATAAACCTGATCAGATTTGATATTTAAAGTTTGGCCAGTAGCCAAATCTTTAACATAGACACTGACCTTTCCCGGCCTATTTCTTATATAATCCTCTAATTGAGCTCTCAAAACATCATAGTTTGGCAAATCGTTTTTACTATTTTCATTAGACGGTGATTTGCTATCTGAAACTGAAACATCCGCTGAAGAGTTAGCCCAGACACATATTGCCGAAAAAACTAAAAGCAATGTTAACAGTGATATTATATAAAATTTTAGATACGTAATAGCCCTTTCATCCTTAACCCTCCCTTATGAAAGATTGGCCTACATAATTATAAAGGGGTTGTGATAAAAGGGCTATAGTAGGTTGCTGGCTTTATTATCTGTATTTGGAAAATGCAAACCAGCTTTATTTAAACGCCTATATTTTTTATTTACTATTAAAGATCTTCACACTTAGAGTTAATCGTTTTTGTGAAAGTGTTCATACACTGTCTGGGCAGCTTTCCTATTCATACCCGGCACAGCTGCCAGTTCTTCAATAGAAGCTCTCTTGATACCTTCAAGACCGCCTAAGGTCTTAAGCAATGCCAATCGGCGGGTCTTTCCTATGCCCGGAATGTCATCAAGGACAGAGCGAAAATTTTTCTTGCTTCTGAGGCTTCTATGAAAAGTCAGTGCAAATCGATGGGCTTCATCCCTTACTCTCTGAACCAGGTAAAGGGCCTCTGAATTTTCCGGAAGGATAATCGGATCATCTTTTCCTTCTACAAATATATGCTCAAACTCTTCAGCCAGGGCAATTGTCGGTATGTGGGAAAGACCCAATTCCTTTAAAGCCTCTCTGGCATATTTCAGCTGGCCTTTTCCTCCATCAATTAAAAGAAGGTCAGGCAGCTTTTGAAATTTACCATCTCCGGAAAGAGTCCGCTTAAAGCGTCTCAAAATAACTTCTTTCATGCTTTCAAAATCATTGGGCCCTTCAACGGTCTTTATTTTGAACTTGCGGTAATCGTCTTTTTTAGGCTGCGCACCTTCAAAAACCACCATAGACGCCACTGATTCTGTACCTTGCGTATTTGAAATATCAAAGCCCTCAATGCGATAAGGAATGGTTTCCAAGCCCAGGTGTTCCCTTAATTCTTCTAAAGCTTGTCGATTTCTTAATTTTTCCTGCTCTTCTTTGCTTTCTACCTGTTCCAAATAAGCTAGCGCATTTTCCGCAACCATTTGGGCAAGTTCCTTCTTTTTACCTCGCTTTGGTATGATTATAGAAACCTTAGAGCCTTTTTTGCCGGTTAACCATTCTTCAATGGTGCCTTTATCATCAATATCTTCATCTAAAATGATTTCTTTTGGTATAAAATGTGCATTGTTATAAAACTGTTTCACAAAGGAAGTGAGAATTTCTTTCCGTTCAACATCATCAGTGTTATGCAAAATAAAGGGTTCACGGCTTATGAGCTTTCCCTCTCTAACAAAGAACACTTGAATACATACGCTACCGCTGCCTCTCGCCAAAGCAATAATATCTTGATCTATCATGTCAGTTGATACTATTTTCTGCTTTTCTAATATCTTTTCTAATGCCATGATCTGATCCCTTAGGGCAGCTGCTCTCTCAAAATCCAAGTTTTCTGCCGCTTCTTGCATTTTTGTCTTTAGCTGTTTCACTAGTGTGGATTGCTTTCCCTCAAGAAACATTATTACGTTCTTTATAATTTCATTATATTCTTCTTCTTTGATATATCCCTGACAGGGGGCAAGGCAGCGGTTTATATGATAGTTCAGGCATGGCCTCTCATCAAGTGGAATATTGCTTAAGTCCTTTTTGCAACTCCTAATGGGAAAAATCTTGTTGATTACGTCAATAGCCTCTCTCATGGCTCCTGCATTTGCATAAGGGCCAAAGTAACGTGCTCCGTCCTTTTTTACCCTGCGAACCACTTCTATTCGTGGAAAGGGCTGATTTAAAGTAATCCTAATATATGGGTACTGCTTATCATCCCGAAGTAAAATATTGTATTTTGGTCTGTGAAACTTAATCAGGTTACATTCTAAAATCAGTGCTTCAACTTCAGAATCCGTAACTATATACTCGATATCTTCTATCTTTGAAACCATTGAAGCAACTTTTACCGGAAGGTTTTTGGGAGACTGAAAGTAGGACTTTACCCTATTTTTAAGAGATGTGGCCTTACCTACATAGATAATTTTGTTTCGCTTGTCTTTCATTATATATACACCGGGTTTTTCCGGAATATCTGCTAGCCTATCAGGATTAAACATAAAAATTCCCTCCTGCCTTTTATTATATCACAGCAGGAGGGATATCAAAGGTTTTCATGTATATGGTTTACATGTTCAAAACCTTCTTTTATTATATGCACGACGTGATCATCATCAAGAGAATAGTACACCTGTTTGCCTTCTCGGCGAAATTTTACGAGGTGGGCTGTCCTGAGAACTCTCAAATGGTGAGATATATTGGAAACAGTAGTGTTTAAAAGAGCCGCTATATCACATACACAAAGCTCTTCCTTTGATAAAAGATACACGACTTTGACTCTGGTTTCATCAGCTAAAACCTTAAAAAGCTCCGCTAGGGCTGACATGTTGGGAATGGCACTTTTTAGCTTTTCTACTTTGTCTTTTTCAATACAGAAAACATCGCATATATCCTTTTCTTCATGTAATTTACCCTCCATCTTCTCCTCCCTCCTATCACATTAAAATTATATCAAATTAACCAAAATGTTTCCATTGCTTGCCCCATCACAAAAACATCACATTTTGCACAAACTTTTGCCAAATTTGTATGTTAGTTTTATATATAGAAAGTATCTTTAATCCCCCTTTACAATTTATCTAAAGCCCCCCCTCAACAGGTTTAACCTGTTTTTTTTTATCTATTTTGCCTAGGAGCTTTATCAGCACCAAACCAAATTCGTATAACCCCCACATGGGCACGGCCAATACCAATTGGGATAAAGCATCCGGTGGTGTTATAATTGCAGCTAAAGTAAAGATAAAAATAATTATTAACCTTCGATTCCTTATAAAAACTTTACTGTCTACTATGCCAAGGGTTGAGCCAAGCACCATCAAGAGCGGAAATTGTGATATAAACGCAAATGCTATAGTCATGTTCAGCAAAAACGAGGTGTAACTTGAGATAGAAATGAGAGGTGTCAAAACGGGCTGAGCAGATTTTAAGAAGAAATTTGTAATTTTAGGTGTAACTATAAATACGTTAAAGTATACTGCCAGAAAAAATAAAATTGTAGACACAGTCCCTAAAACCAGGGTAATTTTTTGCTCACTTTCGGTCAAAGCAGGTTTTATAAATTCCCAGGCTTGATACAAAGTAACAGGCACGGAAAGCAATATTCCACATATAAAAGAAACTTTTATTCTCGTTAAAAAAGCTTCTTGAGGACTGATATAGATTAAGTTTATATCTTTTGACCAAATAATGCTGATAATCTTTTGCCAATATATAAAACTGATAAATGCAAATATTAATACGGATATTAAAGACATTAACAGTCTAAGTCTTAGTTCTTTCAAATGCATTGAAAGGGGGAGTTTCTTATCCTTCATTTTTTCCCTTCATCATCTCTTACTTCTCGAACTGCCCGTTTAAATTCTCCTAATGCCTTGCCTAAAGCTTGTCCCACCTCAGGCAGCTTGCCAGGACCCAGTATTATTAAAGACAAAGCTAAAATTATTAACAGCTCAGATGTACCTATATTAAACACTTAAATCACCTCTTTAAGCAATTTTCTCTATACCATAGTATTAGAATGGCAACATTAAAATATACCAGATATTATGTGATTATAGGCCTTAAATTGCAATATTAAA
>NZ_JAFFJA010000060.1 GCF_021991635.1 Tepidanaerobacter sp. GT38 | reverse complement strand
TTTATCAGAATAAATTCAACATGACATTATCACAGAATAACAACAACGTATATCAAAAAAGGTTTGAAATAACAAAGTAAATGTAGTATAATAAGGTTTGTCGGGGCGTAGCGCAGCTTGGTAGCGCGTTCGGTTCGGGTCCGAAAGGTCGTGGGTTCAAATCCCGCCGCCCCGACCATTTTTGTTTTATGTTTACAGTCAATTTGATAATAATTGCTTACACAACCACTAAAAAAGTGGTTTTTTTATTTTTAAATATGCCATAATAGGCATTAGGGGTTGATTAAATGATTGAAATTGATGATGCTGGCAGCGGAAGCCTCATAGGTGGCACTTGTATAGGTCTTTATTGGTCAAAATACAATATATTTAAATATGATTTTGTACCTTTGGAATGTTATACACCTGAAAATTTTAAACAAAAAAATTATCAAAAATACGTAGTCAAAATAATATCCCGTTTTTTCAAAGAGCTGGACGTACCAAAAAATGAGGAGATACATGTTTGTCAGGGATACATTTTTGACATTCTTCGTGAATATCTGACTTTAAATGAATACAAATGGAAAAGCGTTAAAATTGAAGGTATACTGCAAGAAAAAGTCGAATATGCTTTTGCTGATTATACAGTAAGTCTAGGGTTACCTCGAAGTTATATAGCTTATACAAAATATCCTTTTCATTTTCATAAACTTTTGCGCTGGGTATATGCAGATTATTACAATAGAAAACAATATTGCAAAACCGGTTGGAAAAGCTGGCAAAAATACGGTGCTCTCCCCATAAACATAAGTTATGGCAGTATGAACACACCAGGTTATTTTTGCTTAAAATGCGGCAAAAAAATAAAGGCTAAAAGCCTTGTAAAAATTCTTGAATTTGTCAGCAATAAAAAGAACACTATATATATTCATGCAAATTGCTAATATGTTAATAAGTGAATTATTCATCAGGTGATATAGCAGTAACTGGACATACATCAGCACAAGCACCGCATTCGATGCATTTTTCTGGATCTATTTTATAAATCTCCCCTTCACTGATGGCGTCAGTTGGACATTCAGGTTCGCAAGCACCGCAAGCTATGCATTCATTATTGATGATATATGCCATTATCCATACCTCCATGTAAGTATTATCGTCTTTAGTTTGTCAAAAGAAATAATTTAAAATACATAAAAAACAAACCGCCCTGCAGGCGGTTAGAATTAATAAACTCCATTATTGATGGCTTTTAACTGGTATTCAAAAATCAGCTTGTCAAGTTTTGAGCTCAATAAATACACTTCCTTACTTATTAAGCTCTTTTTAGATTCAATTGCCGAGTATAACTCTCCTTTGGCTTCATCAATCTCCTGTGCTAACTGAACCATTCCTACTACTCCTCGCCTTATATTCTAACATGCGACAATTTTACCACAGCTTTGCGATTTATTCAAGCAAGGTCATTCGCTAAAATTTTGCATTTTTTGTAAATTATGTTGGAATATCTGGGAATTACTGTGTATTTTTGGCAAATTCTACTAATTGTTACCAAAAAAGATTTCTTTTTCTACATTAATGTATTCAAATAAATGGCATATTCGATTCGCTTTTTTTGCAATTCACATGCGATGCCATAGGGCTTTTTTAAATCACCATTTATTAAAAAATTATTTGCATTGCATCCGCCGCTACAGAAGAATCTAGCCCAACAAGTATGACATTCTTCTTTTGAAAAAACATGTGTGTGTCTCAAAACGTTTATTACTTCTTGGTTAAGTTCATTGCCAAATACATTTCCCATTAGAAACTGTTTTTGACCTATAAATTGGTGACATGGGTATATATCACCAGATGGTGTTACGGCTAAATAATCTCTGCCCGCTCCACATGCCCACAATCTTTTATATATACAGGGACCATGATATATATCTATGTTAAAATGATAAAACCTAAAGGTTTTTTGAGCTGAAGCTTTTCGCTTGATGTATTCCGCGGCTATATGGCCATACTGCTCAAAAAGCACCGGCAAATCCTCTTCTTCTAATAAGTAATCCCCATCTTTTCCCACTACCGGTTCGATGGAAATTTCTCTAAATCCAAGATCAGCCAAATGAAAAACATCTTTGGCAAAATCCAAATTGTGTTTGGTGAATGTGCCGCGCACATAATAATCCTTATTATCTCTTTCTCTCAATTCTACTACTTTTTTTATGTTGGCAACTATATCATCATAAGAGCCTCTGCCATCAGCTCTTACACGAATAAAATCATTTACTTCTTTTCTTCCATCAAGGCTCAATACAATATTATCCATATGTTCATGCAGATACTTTATAAGGTCATCGTTAAGTATTAGAGCATTTGTGGTAATGGTAAAATGGAATTTTTTATTGTGAGTCTTCTCCAGCTCCTTTGCATAAGAAATTACCTCTTTTACCGTTTCCACTGCCATAAGGGGTTCGCCGCCAAAAAAATCAATTTCCACATTCCTCATATTCCCTGAATTTTTTATCAAAAAATCTACAGCCTTTTTTCCTACTTGAGCACTCATCAATTCACGTTTTCCGCGATAATCGCCCTTTGCGGCAAAGCAATATTTGCACCGCAAATTACAATCATGGGCAACGTTAAGGCATAGCGCTTTTACATAATTTCTATTTTCTAATTTATCTAAAATCGGATCCACATTTATTTCGGTAAAGAGATAGCCATTGTCTTTTAATGCTTGAATTTCGTCAAGAGCTTCTAATATTTGTGATTCAGGGTATTTTGACTTAAGTCTTTCAAGGACTTTTTCCCTCGAATCTAAGTCAAAGTTTTTCAGAATATCAAAAGCCAAATCATCTAACTGAAGGACGGACCCGCTATTTACATCAAGAACAAAATTTTTATCAAAAACGCGAAATGTATGTATTTGAGCATTCAAATGTATCCTCTCCCATGTTACAGTAAAAGTTTTGTGCAGTAGTATTTTAACATATATGTTGACTTACATAAAGAAAGTTTTTGTAAAAAAAAGTCTTGGTGCTAGCTTTAAAGCCAACAAACCAAGACCATCTTCTCTACTGTACTATTTAATATTCTTTTTCTTTGCTGTATTCACTGATGTCTTTATAAAATGTGAGGCTTGTCCCATATTCAAGCATGACAGCATCATAGGCTGTATCTATTGTTACCCAGCCTTGATCTTGCAAATATACTTCGTTCCAAGCATGATAGGTGTCGATATCTCTTTTATATCCTTTCACCAGTTTCGTCGGGATATCTATGCTGCGCAGCATGGCAGCGTATAAAGCAGCATAATCAAAACATATACCCTTCCCTGAAGAAAGGATTTCCTCCACCATTGGTACATAATCGGTGCTTAAACTGGTTATTTTATCTTTATCATACTTGATGTATTTTATTATGTAATCATATATGGCATATGCCTTCTGTTCATCAGTATCTAAATTCTTCGTAAGTTTTTCTGCTATTTTGGCCACTTCACCATCTCTTTGCCAGTAAACAGGGCTAGCTGACTGCAAAAATGATATTTTGTCGTCCTTTAGCTTAACATTTACGTTTATACTGCTTTTTATCTCATACTTGTTGTCTTTGATGTTTTCCAAAAGCGACAGCTGATACGACCCAGATCCCATTTGCAGAGGAAAAGCATCTCTATCAGTCTTTACATCGTAATAGTAGGCAACGCCGTCCTTTTGAATCATGACTTTTATCTTATTATTATTTTTTAAAGGATAGTTTATCCTCACTATTCCCTGGTGTATATTTGTAAGGTCAAAAATATCCGAGGAACCAGCCCAGGCTTGTCCAATTGACAATACTACAAATACCAAAAATACAATTAAACTGAAGACCCTCTTTACCAAAAAATAAACTCTCCTTTCGGCAGCTGGCTGCCATTCTATTTGTATAAATAGAAAGGCCCTATAGCTTTGCGCCCCCGCGTTTCCACGGGTTTGCCTTTATCGCTTGAAAGTTTATTTTTAACTTTATTTTACAAACTTTTTACAATCTATATTTGTATTAATTTTACCATTATTTGTACACATTAACAAAAGCCAATGATTGTAGATTATTATTATATTTCTACATTTTTCTCCTTTTTTTGCAGCAAATTATTGTTTTTCATCAAGTAGCCTTGCTTTAACAATAAGCCTGGGGTAAGGTTTTCGGCTGTAATCACAGGTTATAAGTGTCAGGTGCTTTTGACCTTTTTCGGGCATTAGCACCCAGGTATCTTTTGCTTCCACTAATAATTTTTCGATCACCTCATAGGTATATGTGATATTTTGTTGTAAAATCTGCACAAGATCGCCTTTTTCTAGTTCGTCCAACCGATTAAACAGCCTGCCGTAACTGCGGCCCCTGTGAGCAGAAATACAGTAATTGCCCACCTGACCCGGACTTCCGGTGCCCTCAATGCTGGCAGCGGATATGTTGAGATTTGTCTTGGTTGCCCCTTTAAGAATTGGCAGTTCGAGGGCTATTTTTTCTATTTTCAATATGCCTTCCATGTGAGTTTCAATATATTTAGCAAGGTAGTCACTGTCATTTTCTGCTTTATTTTCATCTTCAATTGGGGAAGGTTCGTCCTCTGGATTTTGTTCAACATCATTATAGTACTCATCAAGATTTTCCCAACTTTGGGTCAATGTCTCAAGCAACTTTTTTTGCTGGTAGTCAAAATATGCCTCTCTTAGCTTTGGATAGGAAATAGTAATGATTCCAAGGATTATAAGTAATATGCCTAATGATTTTTTCAATTTTATCGCCACCTTTAAAAAAAAGACCTGGATTATACCTTGTGTATACTCCAGGCAAATTTAAGGAGTAAAGTGGATATTTTTAGCCTGCACTATAAAAATTAGTCCTTTAAAAAACCCCAAAACCCTTTCTACAACTTAAACGTTCAAAACCTTTTTTTCCTAATAAGACCTATCCCTGCCAAAATGGCAAAGGCACCAACAACATAGTACGGGTAGTGTACACCTTCGCCTGTCTCTGGCATATCTGGCGCGCCAACTGGAACTTCCTCCTCAGGAATTTCCATAATTTGCACATCCGGATCTGGTTCCGGCTCAGGTTCCGTAGGAACAGGCGGTTCAGGTTCCCCTTCGGGTATAGGCTCTTCTTCTATTTCTATGGGCGGCGCTGGTTCGTCATCGTCATCACGATCTCCACCATCATCTCCGCCGCCACCGGTACTTTCTGTAGTGAAAGTCCAATTTACTTTTAGTGAAGCCCCCTGATAATCATTTCCGGTTTCCTTAGGTAAATCCGCAAAGAAGTAGATGGTCTTCTCGGTTCCCGGCGCCAAATCTCCGATTAAAACATTTCCTTCATTTGCAACGGATCTAAAAGTACCATCGCAAATGACCTTATCACCGTCTTTATCTTTTATGGTAAGCGTCATTACATCTGCCAAGTAACCGCCTCTGGGAGATGTCTCGCTTATAATATTTGTCCTTATATATACGGTTAAACTGCTTGAACTGGTATTTTTAAGTTTTAAGCTGGAACTTTTCTTGTCCCCGGGGTTTAGATTTCCAGTATCCACAGTCTTTTCCGGAACGTGGATCACCAGACCGTTATCATTATTTATGATAAAACCAGGTTCACCTAAAGCTATACCGGGAACTTTTACAATAACAAAACTTATAATGACTACCAGGACTATTATCCTCAGTATTCTTTCAATCATTTCATCTACCCTCCTTGGCGGATAATACTAAGGAACCTTCTTTATCTTTGAAAAAAGCCCTAGAGGCTTGAATTTTCTTTGGGAGAAAGGGCGGCGTTACACCGCCCATTTGTATTCTTAAGCAAGAATTGTTATTTATATTTAACAACTTTTTAACTTAGGTGTTGGCATCATTGGTTCAGAAATGCCACTATATTTTATTCGATTTTTTCTACTGTTACTTCGAAGAAATTATATCCAGCTTCTTGGTTTCCTCTTTCAAATACAAAACTGAAAGTTCCGCTTGCCGCACCATCTTCAAATGTTATATTTTGTTCCGGATATTCTATACGAGTTCCAAAGGCAGGGTTTGGATGATTGTCTAATACCACTTTAAATGTTACGTTTTTGGTTCCACTATAGTCAAAACTTCCATCTTTAACATTAGTAAAGTTATAATTTATAGTTACTTCGGTATAATATTTTTTGTAATGTTTTCCTTCTGAATAATTCCTTGTTTCACCATTTCCATTAAAATCATAGCTATCTATTTCGCCATCTCTGTCGTCTCCGTTATCATCCTCGTTTTTGCCTGTCCAGCAGGGCGTTTCTTGAACTTTTTCCTTATATATTGCTGCTAAACCTTCAGGCGTATAATCAGGATCTGTTACATCACTCCATGCATCTTTCCAAACTTCTGTTGGTGCATCATGTGAAGCCTGGATTGCTTCTACATATCCTGATAATATGAAGTTCGCCCTCATGTATCTATTATCCATTCTTTCGCCGTCAAAGTACACTACTAAGGGCAGTTCAACATCAGGCTTATACTCTATGTTAGGATCATCTTTATAATATGTTCCATGTAACGGGCCCTGGGTATAGTAAAGCCATATTTCGCCATCTTTATCATATATTTCCCAACCGCTGTTTTTTGCAGGCAAATAGGAAACAATATACTTCGCTGGATCATTTTCTAAAGCATTTAGATGAGCATTAAGAGCATCTATATCAGCGAACTCTCTTCGGGTATCCTCTTTTATTTTATCAAATAATCCGTCAACTTCATTTGCCTTGGATTCCCATATCTTATCGAGTTTAACTCTTATTTGTGCATTTTTTGTTCCTACATTTTTAATTAACCATGTAACTTTAAAGCAATCTTCAGGATTAACATTGTCAAACTTGCCTGTAATAAAAGTTGGTTTCCCTTCTTCAGCATTTACTAAAACCGTTCCTGCAGTAAATTTAGCTTCAGGCACATCTGCTTGGTCTGTAAACCATGCCTGTGTAGCTCCAGCAATTAATGCTGCAGCCAAAGCAATTACCAAAACACTCATCATAATTCTCTTTTTCATATTACTTTGCCTCCCGATTTTAAAATTTTACTTTTTAATAATCGGCGGCCAGGCTGCCATTCTATTTCTAGAAAGGCCCTATAGCTTTGCGCCCCTGCCTTTCGACAGGTTTGCCTTTTTCAAATCAAGGTAATAATGGATTCTTTAAAATTGCGATGTGTAAACTTAAGCCCCCATTTTATTTAATTTTTTGAGAATTTTTTGGCAATCACTCCCTTCAAATATTCTTTATTTAATTCATCAGCTTTCTGGCCAATGCCAATATTGCTTCCTTGCATCATTTGATGCTTGGATCGCCTGCACCTCTAAATCAATCATTAAAGTAGTGGAATCCCAAATGTCATCAAAGTTTACATTCAGGGGGAAATTCACTGAATCACCCTTTTCTACTACTTTGCTATAATAGAAATATTCATCATTGCCTTTTTCCCAATCATTGTCAGTTACTATAAATTCTACATTCTCACCAGCATTTGTAATAACTTTTGCACGGAGGAATACATCGTTTGTACCTGTATTTTTAATAGACCAGGATATACTTCTATTTACAGCAAAAGGATCATCTGTATTTACTAAATGTTGACCATTAAATTTAATTTCAACAGTACCGGAAACAAATTTTACCAGCTCTTCTTTTACTGTATCTGTGAAATAGGCTATCGTATTTCCACTTACAAGCAGTCCTATTAAAGCAAAAACCATAAAGGATATTAAGATTTTCAGTTTCATTTTTCATTCATCCTTCCATAAACAACCTATCACTTTAACTAAGCTTTACTCTGAGAGTCCTTTTGAACTGCCTTTTCTTTCTTCATTGCTCCAACATTATTGTAAAGGTTTATAACTTCAAAGATGAGCAGTATTGCTGCTGGTATGAGAATCAAAATAATCAAGCCAAGTTTTGTCTGGGTAAAATGTATAAAATATCCTAAGTAAGGTATGGCCAAAACTACTTTTCCCACTAAGTTTTCAGTTGTTACAGGATTCGGATCAATGGCATTATTTGCATCACCTTTTGTTGTAATTTGAATATCACCATCTGTGTTATCAATAGCTACTGCCCTGTGGCTTATCAATTGTTTCCCTACTCCTAATCCTCTGTATGTTATGATGTCTCCCTCTTTAATCATCTCTGCGCTTATAGGCTTTACAAACACTAAACTGCCCGTATCAAACGCAGGCTTCATGCTGCCGCTTAGAACTATATACATATAATGACCTGCTACTCGGGGAGGTCCTCCTGATATTTTCGCAGATACCAGTGAAAAAACTAAAATTGCTACAATTATAAGAGTGATAACAAAAAATATATTTTCTAAAACTTTTCTAAAACCTAATAAGAAATTACCTTTGCTTTTGCGCATTGTGTTTTCTTCTTTATAAGCTTTTTGCTCTATCATAGTTCCTCCTAAAATATCCAAGTTTTTAACTTTGCCATATTATTCATCAGTATATACTTCCTCTTCTACACCTTTATTAACGCTGTCTGCATTTTTATCGTTATTACTTTCAACAGAACTCTTATCTCCTTTTTCAAAATTGCTTTCGTAACTTTCATGGCCATTTTCTGATGGATTCTTAACGGGTTCCTCATCAGTGGAATTTTCCTCTTGATTTTCCCCAATATTACCATCTGGGTTCCCATTATCTAAATTTTCATTTTCTGCAGTTTCTTCATCTTCTGTAGTCTCTGAAGGACCCGTATTAGCTTCATCTTTTTTACCTTCGCCATTTTCATATCTGTCTGAACTTTCATCTTCTTCCCCTACTTCGACCGTTTCTTCGTCTTCGCCCGTATTGTCTTCCTCTGGTTCATCTATATCATTTGGGTTATCGCCTGAAGAATTATCATTTTGGTCTTTGCCATTATCTTCATTATCTGTGTTATTGTCTTCGTCGCCTGCCTCCTCGTTTTCTGGATCTGGTTCATCTTCGTCTTTGTCTTTATCGGCTTCATCGTCACTGACCTCATTTTCACCTTCGTTCTCTGTATCTGTTTCCTCATCATTGTTGTCGCCTTCGCTATTATCTTCATCGTCTTTATCATCACTTAGTTTGTCATCAGCAGGATCTGATGGCAGGTTTACATCTTCTTTATCTTGATCTACCGGGTCTAATCCCGGCTCTTCAAGCTGTTCGCCTTCAATGTTGTCTTCAGGAACTTCTTCCGGATTTTCTGGTATTTCTTCGATAATTTCTTGAATTTCTTCTTCAACTTTTACTAACTCTACTTGTAATTCGTATTTGAAATATCTATTGGATTTAAGTGTAGCTCTAATGATTATAGGTCCGTCACCAGCGCCGCTTTCTACAATGAGTTTTCCTGCTTCAAGCCTTACACCGCTAATTTGAGATAACAGCTCCCATTCGATCTCATCAGCGGGAACCTCTTTGCCATCTAAATAAAACGTGTATGAATATACCTGTTGTCCCTCCTCGGCCATAGGCACTGTTATATTTAATAGACCATCCACATAGAAAGAGTCTTTCATTTGTTCGAAAAATTCTCTCTGTAAATCAGGTGTCCTCCCGGAACCTCTAAAGATAAATTTTTCTCCCAAACCGCTCTTACCCATTCCGCGGCCTTTTCCGGATATGTCAAAAGCCGGAGTGTAGTCATCTATATCAATGAAAGCTGCTATTTTACTCCAATCATATTTTAGTTGTAATTGTCTTCCACTTGTTTGCACTTCTATTGGACTAATACCTATTATTTCATTATCATAAGTAAGTTCTAAAGAATCTATCATAATATCTTCCGCGTTAAACCCACAATCATCGGGAAGACTCATTTCAGCTATTAAAATATCGTCGACAAATTGTACGTTAAAATCCACTTTAAGATCGTTAAATGTATGAATATCAAAATACAGTTCCACTACACCGTTACTCATTGTGGTAACTGTTCTCTTTCCGGAAATGCGGCCATCTTCACTGTAAACAATCCTATCGGTAAAATACGCATTTATATATTTTAAATCTAACGGGTATGTTACAAGCGCTGTAGACATTACAAGAATTGTGGTATTTCGCACAGCACCTTTAAATACTGATTTTACACTCTTTATATGTTCTGGTTTTTTGTTTTTTTCCAAATCATCACCCTCTTTAATGCCTTTACGCTTTACCAGATTAACAGTGGGTAGCCGCCAACTTTATACCAAGTTATAAACCAGCCTTATACTTCCCAGTATCTAAAGTCAACTAATCCTTTTTCCACATTTTGTAAGGCGTCTTGAGTTAAATGCAAAAGCTCCATATAACTGCGAAAAGCCACGGTTTTTTCCCTTTCTAACCATTGTATGTATCCCTGAATTGTATTTCTTTCGGCATGGATTACCTTTATAACAAATGTACAGGGCAACTCCGAATATGCTTTTTCTTCTTGTGATAACTTGGCTTTTCTCATAATATCCTCCCCATAGGGATATAATGAAAAAATGATTATTCTTTTTGGTTTATTTTAACAATTCATTATTTCTTTTCAGTCACAATACAGTTATATTAAGTGAACGTTACAGTTTTATTTGAATTTCATTTGAATGTCATTTGGATTTCACAAAAATAAAAAAAACCGGTTTTACCGGTTTTAGCGTCTAAGTAAGATTAAGTAAAAGGATCTGATGCGGTGATATGCTGAAAATCAATTTTTATTGCAAACTTGTCAGCAGCTATAGTTTTTTTGAATTTGCTTTGTATTCTATTTTGGATTAGGCTAAGATTTGATTCAGATAAATTTGTGAGCAGCAGCAGAATCTGCGAAGGATTCCAGCGGCAAAAAACATCACCTTTTCTCAGGCAATTAAAAAGCAGTTGCTCTAAACTCTTTACCGCTTGTTCTCTATCTTGCTTTGAAATATTTGCTCTGTTGGCTATAATCGAAATAAGCCCTAAAAACTTATTAGAATCCGTTCTGAGGCTTTGCCTTCTCTCAAAGTTGAATATGCTTTTGAAGTAGTCCAATTCACAATATAGAGCACCTTCCATTTTGTCATCTTCAGCTAAATCCCTGCCCAAGGACAAAAGATCTGCAATTCGGTTTTCGCTATGGTCTGCGGTAATCCTCTTATATATATTTCTCAATGCCGGCGTGGGCTCAATATAAAATTCCTGATACATCTTACTGGTAATATAATTGTAATGGCTTAAAGCACTTTTAAACTGTTCTAACTCGATAAGAGCTTCCAAAAAATAAATATGTATTCCTTCCTCATATGGCTCAAGAAGTGAAGCTTTCTCGTAAATCTGAACTATTTCGCTATACCGCTTTTCAGCCATTAAAAGTTCCATCAAGTTTAAAACCGCATGAACGTATAACCGATGATATCGAATTCTGATAGGATACACCCACTCGCTGTAAGGGTTTTCTGCCAGATATTGCCCTTTATAAAGTTCCAATGCCTCACTGTATTTTTGTATAGCCTGTCCAATATCGGTGTCTTTTACTGAATCAGCAAATTTTATCTTTTCTTCAAAAATGTCCATGTCTATTATGCAGTTTGCGCCAGTTTCAAAAATGTAAAAGCCGTTTTCAAAAGAAAGGTAAAATTCACTCTGAACGGCATTATCACTCATTAAACCCATTTTTTCCATATTTCGCTTTAGTCTAAATACTTGAGTCCTTAAAACATTTTTTGGGTCAAAAATTTCATTTCCCTTCCATAGAGCTTCAACTATGGTTTCTGGCACTAGTTTTTTATTCCTATATGTAATAAAATATTTAAGCAGCTCTAGATTTTTGCTCGCCCTACTGCTCTTCCTTAATACAGATTTATCATTTATCTTTATATCAAAATCACCAAAGGTAACCACTTGTATTGGCAAATATAATCCCCCCATTGGCAAAGTAAGTATTTTGCCAAAAAACTAAATATTTGCTTTTATTATAACAAATTTAGTCATTTGCTGTCTAGATTTTATACTTTTGTAAAAACGCAATACTACGTACATAAAACCCGCTCCTGTAGGCTAAAGAGCGGGTTTTGTGTAAAAATACTGTAGCGCAAAACTTATCTTATATTTAAATTTATAGTAAATTTAAGGTATCTACATAGTCCATATCAGTGAAAGCCTGATTTTATTCTACCACATAATAGCATTTACGTTTAGGTTGTACTTTGCCCATTCATTGGCTAAAGTTTTGGTGAGAAAGCAGAATTGTTTACCAAATTTTCACAAGAAGGAAAATATAAACAGGCTGCTATCTACTTAAAGCAAGCCCTCCTGACAAAACGGGAAATGTGTGCAAAAAGACCGAATAAAAAGCAAAAAACATCAGCTCTAAAGGCTGATGCTAAGGGTTTTAAATGAGCAAATCTATAAGCCGAGTTCTGTATTAGATGGTCATCTATCTAGGATGCCAGTTGCCTGACACCTCAAGCGACCATACCCGGGAGCACGACGGGCCGCCGTATAAGCTCCCCTATTTGGTCTTGCTCCAGGTGGGGTTTACAGAGCCGGGAAGTCGCCATCCCGCTGGTGAGCTCTTACCTCACCTTTCCACCCTTACCATAACAAATGCTAGAGCATCTGTTAGGCGGTATATTTCTGTTGCACTTTCCTTGAGGTCACCCTCACTGGGTATTACCCAGCACCCTGCCCTACGGAGCTCGGACTTTCCTCGGACACAAAATGCCCGCGACCATCTGATTTGCTCAATTGCATATCTTTTTTATTAGGATTGTATTATAACATATATGACTTTATTGTCAAGGCCACATTGATTGGCAATTTTTACGCATACATCTCTTCATCAAGAGCTTCGTCTATGCCACGATTAGCTAAATCGTCGGCTTTTTGGTTGTGCTCTCGTTTAACATGTCTTACTGTATAATTTTTAAATTCCTTCAATAATTCACATGCTTCTGTGTAAAGAGGTTTAAGTCCCTGATTTTTCACTTGGTATTCGCCGTTTATTTGCTTGACCATAAGTTCACTGTCTGATATCACTTCAATTTCGTCAAAATTCATTTCCAGGGCATTCTTCAAAGCAGTGACTAAAGCTGTGTATTCAGCGATGTTATTTGTGGTTTCTCCTATGTATTCACTAATTTCGTTTAAAACATTGCCTTTTTCATCTACAAACACAATTCCAATGCCGGCATGTCCAGGATTCCCCCTGGAAGCACCATCAGTATAAACTATAACTTTGCTCATAAGGCCTCCCATCTTTAGTTGCTACACAAGTATTCTCCCGCAATTTTCACAGCAGACTATGGTTTTGTATTGCTTAGCTTCCAAAGCCACCATAACTGATACCTCAACCATACATCCGCTGCATTTTCCATCAGAAATCAACGCAACAGGATTGCGTTTAAATCTTTTTATTTTGTAGAACTTTTCTAATAGCTCCGGAGAAATACTTGCCTCAAGTTGTTGTAGCTGTATTTGTAGTAAGTCTAATTCAGTTTTTATTTTATCAATTTCCTGCTTGATTTTCAATTGTTTTTCTTTATATTGAGCCTTCTTTTGATTTGCCAGTTCCACTTCTTGAGGAAGGCTAGTTTTTAAGTAGTCTAATTCTTCCATTATCATAAGCGCCTTTTCCTCATATTCCTCGACTTTTAGGTGTGCTGTTTTGCGCTTTTCTTCAAGAATCTTTAATTCTTTAACGGTAGTTACTTGACCGCTGTAAATTCTTTGGTCAACCTGTTTAATAGAAGAATAAGAATCATCTATGATTCGTTCCATCTGATGTAATTCCTTTTCTAGTATGTGTATGCGTTTATTTTTTTCCTGTAGCCTTGTTTCCATTTCATCTGCATCTTTTTTTAGCCGATATAGGTCTTTTGATTCGGGATGATTTTTTAATCTTTGTTTTAAAAGCTCAAACCTATTTTGCATTTCCTGTAATTTGTAAAGATTACTCAACTCTTCTTGTAACATTGTCTCACTCCCTAAAAAAAATAAAAAGAGAACAGGACAAAAGCCTATTCTCATATTATTACAAAAGGATCCTTGTCTTTATATATGGAAATTTCCACTTGTTTGCGCAAAAGTTTTGTTTGCTCTTCAAGATGCTCTTTTAGCACAGGTAGCAAAATGTTTTCTGTGGCAAAATGGCCTGCGTCAATTACTGCAAGACCTAATTCCTTAGCATCAAGGGCTTCATGGTATTTAACATCGCCGGTTACCAGAACATCAGCACCGAAAAATGCAGCGTCATAGATTAAATCACCGCCAGCACCTCCGCATACGGCGATTTTAGAAACGCTCTTATTTAAATCTCCAACTGCCCTGATGTGAGATAAGCTTAACTTTTGTTTCACTATCTCACAAAATTCCCTTAATTTAACAGGTTCTCTAGCATATCCCATACGTCCGAGGCCAAATTCTTTGCCGGAATTGTTTATAGGATAGATGTCATACGCTACTTCTTCATATGGATGAACTTTTAGCATTGCACTTATGACCTTTCTCAGAAGACTTTCAGGTACAATGGTTTCAATTCTAATCTCATCGGCTTTTTCCAGTTTATTGAGCTCACCGATAAAAGGATTTGTACCTTCAAGGGGCTTAAATGTGCCAAAACCATCAGCATTAAAAGTGCAGTGGCTGTAATTTCCTATGTGGCCCGCACCGGCTTCACATATGGCATTTCTTACTGCATCTTCATAACCTCTTGGTACAAAAACCACAAGCTTATTTAACTTCTCACGATAAGTGGGCTTTAATACCTGAATTTGCTCTAGATTTAACAAATTAGCTAATATATCGTTTATGCCACCGCTGGCTATATCCATATTTGTATGTAGGGAGTAAATAACTATATCGTTTTTGATTGCTTTATATACAATTTTCCCAAGGGGCGTATCTTTTTTTAAAGACTTCAACGGTTTAAAAATTAGCGGATGATGTGAAATTATCATTTCGCATGAGTTTTTTGCTGCAAATTCTACAGTTTCAGAAGTAACTGTAAGTGTTAATAGGACTTTTGAGACTTCACCGGAAAGATCTCCTATAGCAAGGCCGGGGTTGTCCCAATCCATTGCAAGTTTTTTAGGAGCCCATTTTTCTAATATTTGAACTAAGGTCTGACATGAAATCATCTTATGACCTCCTTTAAGGCATCGAGATGCTTTTTTTGCTCCAAAATCAACTTTTTACCTGATTGAGAAATCTCTAGTCCTCTTATTATATTTTCTAATTTTCTTATTCTGTAGTTTATATACTCGTAAATGACAGATGATTTTTTATTTCTTAACACCGGCCCAACTAATATGTCAATTTCGTCAAAAGCCTTACGTATTCCCTTTTTTGCCACTATAACTTCATAAAATTTATTAGCTTCCATTGTCACATCTTCATCTATGATTTGATAACCCGCCGTAAGTAAAAATTCTCTCAACTTGGCCTGGTTCCTCATGGGTTGCAGTATAAGTTTTTTAAACGAATCAGCAGTCTCCCTCGACTCAGATATAATTTGGACAATATTAATTGCGCCCATACCTGCTATAACTGCTATATCACCTTCACCGGGTTTTATGGGCTTAAGGCCTGAACCCAGCCTCAGGTCAATATAGTTTTGACAGCCAAATTTTTTTATGTTTTTCCAAGCCTTTTCAAAAGGTCCAGAAAGTATTTCAGTAGCAATAACTTTCTTAGATAGACCTTTATTGACTAAATAAATAGGCAGATGAGCATGATCCGTTCCTATATCTACTACCGTAGATCCTTTTTCAATCTTTGATGCTATCAACTGTAATCTATTCCCCAATTTCATTTGTTTCGCAACCTCGTTTTATTAAACAAAATAGTGGAGAAAAATCCCCACTATTTATTTATTCTAGAAAATCTTTAAGTTTTTTACTGCGGCTGGGATGGCGCAGCTTTCTCAATGCTTTAGCTTCAATCTGCCTAATCCTTTCCCGCGTCACTCCAAAAACCTGCCCAACTTCTTCAAGTGTCCTGGGGCGCCCGTCATCTAGGCCGAATCTGAGCCTTAAAACTTTTTCCTCTCTCGGTGTAAGTGTCTCTAATACATCTTCCAACTGCTCTTTTAAAAGCAGATATGCAGCAGCATCCGCAGGTGCCAATGCTTCATCATCCGGAATAAAATCTCCAAGAAAGCTGTCTTCTTCCTCACCAATGGGCGTAGCTAAGGAAACGGGTTCTTGAGCAATTTTCATTATTTCTCTAACTTTTTCAACGGTCAAGTCCATCTCTTCAGCAATTTCTTCCGGGAGCGGATCACGGCCAAGCTCTTGCAATAATTGTCTTTGCACGCGAATAAGTTTGTTAATAGTTTCTACCATGTGAACAGGAATTCTTATAGTTCTTGCTTGATCTGCAATAGCCCGAGTGATGGCCTGTCTAATCCACCAAGTCGCGTAAGTGCTAAATTTGTATCCTTTGCGATAATCGAATTTTTCCACAGCCTTCATTAGACCAAGGTTGCCTTCTTGAATAAGGTCCAAGAAAAGCATTCCTCTACCTACATATTTTTTTGCGATGCTAACTACCAAACGCAGATTAGCTTCCGCAAGTTTTCGCTTAGCTTCTTTATCGCCTTTCTCTATTCGTTTCGAAAGTTCTATTTCCTCCTCAGCGGAAAGAAGAGGAACCTTGCCTATTTCTTTTAAATACATCCTGACTGGATCATCAATGGCAATCCCTTCAGGAATGGAAAGGTCAATTTCTTCATCTAAGTTAACTTCTTCAGGGATTTCTTCGTTATCATTTATCACTTCAATGCCCATTTCTTCAAAGGATTCGTATATCTTATCAATCTGATCGGCATCCAGATCCTCTATTTCATCTAAAGCATCCATAATTTCTGAGTAAGTAAGCATACCGGTTTTTTTGCCTTTTTCGATAAGTTCTTTTACCGCTTTCATTTTATCTTGTGTTGAACTTTTAGTGTGTTTTTTTTGCATATCCTTTTTTGCCATTTATGCTCCCTCCTTCCCCGGAGTAGTCTGTGAAACTAATTCATCCATTTCAGATTTAAGTTGTTGGTAAATATTCAAAAGATCGTTGATCTCCCCTCTATTTCCTAATATTTCAGCCTGTCTGAGCTGTTTTCTTATATTGGCAATAGCCGCCTTTAAATAGCCTTCCTTTACTTTTGTCACAAGACTATATATAAAGTCATGATCTTTTACGTCCACCTGTTCAGACATTATAGATAAAAATTCGTCACGACCTTCTTCATCTAGAAAATTAAACAAATAAGAAACATCTATATCCTTATCCTGATTAATCTTTTTAAAGACGACTTCAGCAACTTTCTGCGTTCTGCTATTTGTAAAATACCTTTCATCAATTTGATCTTCTAATTCCTTCCGTATGGATTTATCATCAAGGATTAATTTTAACAATTTCCTCTCGGCTTTATAAAATCCTGTTACCTCAGGTATTTTCTTAAATTCTTTATTATTATATCTTATTTGGCTATTTTTATACTTTAATCCATTGTTTGCCAATTTATTTCTATAGACTTCTTTTTTAATGGCTTGAGGCGAAAGCTCAAGTTCCTGCGCCAAATTTTTTATGTATATTTCAAGTTCCGTTTCATTGTCAATATCGGCTAAAATGTCTAGAGCTTTTTTGATGTATTCAAGTTTTCCATCAGGTGTCCCAATATTTATACCTTGCCTTGCTTTTTTAAGTTTGTAGCTCGTCAAATCAGAAGAGGCAGTCAGTAGTTTTTGAAAAAACTCTGCACCCTGTTCTTTTATTATTTCATCAGGGTCTTTTCCTTTCGGCAAACTTAGAATTTTTACTTTAAGGCCTTCCTGTGCTAAAATGTCCATTCCTCTTTCCGTTGCAGCTTGACCTGCCTCATCGGCATCATAAGAGAGTATAACTGTATCTGTATACCTTTTCAGGAGTCTTGCTTGGTTTTTTGTAAGTGCTGTTCCAAGCGAAGCTACCGTTTGTTTAAACCCATGCTGATGTAGTGTTATGCAATCCATATATCCTTCTACTACGATAATATCTAAGGCGGGATCCTTTTTTATTTTGGAAAGAGCGTATAAATTGTCCCCTTTTGAAAACAACGGTGTTTCCGGAGAATTTAAATATTTCGGCACTGAATCATCAAGTGCTCGCCCGCCGAATCCAATAATGTTTTTGGTCACATCTTCTATAGGAAACATTATTCTATTTCTAAATCTGTCATAATATCCCTTTTTATCTTTACGTGCCACCGCAAGGCCCACTTTTTCCAAAGTTTGCGGGGATATACCGTATTTTCGAGAAAATTTTATAAGACCATCCCAAGATGATGGTGCATATCCGAGATAAAAATTATCAATTGTATCTTGTGTCAATCCTCGTTTTTTTATATAAGCCAAGGCTTTATAACCTTCACGGGTGTGAAATAAGCAATAATTAAAGTATTTTGCCGCTAATCGGTTTATTTTAAGATACTCGCGTCTTTCCCGAAATTCCTGGGATAATTTGTTATTAATATTTTCAGGCAGTGGTACGTTAAATTTGTCGGCTAAATACTTTACCGCATCGGGAAAACTTAAGTTTTCTTTATTCATAATAAATGTAAATACGTTTCCACCTACGCCGCACCCAAAACAATAAAATAACTTTTTTTCTACATCAACGTTAAACGAAGGAGTCTTTTCAGTATGAAAGGGGCAAAGACCTATATAACTATTGCCGCGTTTTTTTAAGGATGTGTATTCTGATATTACTTCTAATATATCAGCTCTATCCTGTACTTCTTTTATAATATCTTCAGAATAAAACCCCAATCTTACCACCAAGCCTTAAAAAAAATCTCCCCATAGCTAAATGAGGAGCTATCGTCGCAAGAAAGTATTTCTTTACCCCCCCCTCAACTTTACATAACATTATTCTACGTCAATCCCTATTATTCCTTCTTTTTGTACCATAAAATGTAGTGATATTTTTTCAGGTTTCCAAAGGCCAAGATGAAGGCATATAGATATCTTGAAATTTTTTGATGGCAAAAACATCTGTCATGCCCGCTATATAGTCTACTACTGCTCTTTCTACACTTTCCTCTTTTGAAATTTTTATAAATTCAGGTGGCAGAGAATCAGGATGATTTGTATAATGTTCAAATAAAAGCCGCAACATCATCTTGGCTTTATTTTCTTGAGCCTTTGCTGCCGAGCCTACGTAAACATTTTTAAATAAGAACTCTCGCAGTTTTCGTGTTGCATCATATATCTCATCACTCATTTTTATAAATGGTTGACCAAAGCTTGTAACAATAACATCTTTAATCATGGTATCAATGCGCTGGCCGTGTTTTCTTCCCAATATATTAATCAAGTCTTCTGGCAGGTCTTCTGGTTCTAATATTCCTGCTCGTTGGGCATCATCAATATCATGATTGATATATGCAATCCAATCTGAGATTTTAACTACCTGACCTTCCAGTGTAGCGGGATTACCTCTGGTTGTATGGTTTTTTATGCCGTCTCTGACTTCCCAGGTTAGGTTAAGGCCCTTGCCTTGTTCTAAAACATCAACTACTCTAAGGCTTTGCTCTTCATGCCTAAAACCATTTTTCATTAGATCGTTCAAAACTTGTTCACCGGTATGGCCAAAGGGCGTATGCCCCAAATCGTGCCCTAAAGCTATAGCTTCAGTTAAGTCTTCGTTTAATCTCAGTGCTTTTGATATGGTTCTCGCTATCTGCGCTACTTCCAAAGTATGGGTGAGACGTGTTCTGTAGTGGTCTCCTTCGGGAGATATGAATACCTGGGTTTTATGTTTTAATCGGCGAAAAGCTTTTGAATGCAGTATTCTGTCCCGGTCTCTTTGAAAATCTGTACGGACACTGCACTTGTCTTCATATCTTTGCCGCCCTTTGCTTTTAGAGCTTAAGGCTGCATACGGTGAAAGATAGCTTTTTTCCAGCTCTTCTTGTCTTTCGCGGAAATTCACTTGCAGCCACCTCCAAACGACACCAGCTAAAATTCGTAAAGATATTCTATAAATAAGTTGCTTTTTCCTTTAAAATCATAAAAAAAGAGACGAAAATCGTCTCATTAGTAAACTGAAAAAGGGTACTGTCCCTTGATAATAGACAATACCCTTTTATGCTTATAATTAGTTTCTAGGATGTTTAATCTGAGCTTGAGCGGCTGCAAGTCTTGCAATAGGCACTCTATATGGTGAGCAGCTGACGAAGTCGAGATTTATCATATGGCAGAACTCTACAGAATTTGGTTCTCCACCATGTTCACCGCAAATACCTACTACTAAATCGGCTTTTTCCTGACGACCTTTTTCTACTGCCATCTTCATCAATGAGCCGACACCTTTTCTGTCTAGAACTATAAATGGAGAATCGGTGAGTATTTTCTGCTCTAGATAGTGTGGCAGTATCTTGCCCTCGGCATCATCACGGCTAAACCCAAAGGTAGTCTGTGTTAAATCATTTGTTCCGAAAGAGAAGAAATCTGCGGATTTAGCTATATCGTCAGCAGTAAGACATGCTCTGGGAAGCTCAATCATTGTTCCAATGAAGTATTCAACCCTTATTCCCTCTTCTTTGAATACTTTTTCAGCAGTCTTTTCTACGATTTCTCTTAAGGTTTTTAGCTCTAATTCATGACCTACTAGAGGTATTTCGATTTCAGGTATTGCCTTAATGCCGCGCTTTGCTAAAGTGCATGCAGCTTTCAGTATTGCTTTAACCTGCATCTCATAGATTTCAGGATAGAGCAAACCTAATCTGCAGCCCCTGAGTCCAAGCATCGGGTTCATTTCACTTAGTGCTCGAACTTTTTTCAGCATCTCCTGTTTAGCTGCCAATTCTTCAGAAGCGCTTTGACTCTTTAGTCTCTCGATTTCAACTATTAGTTCTTCTGCATTTGGCAAGAATTCATGCAGAGGCGGATCAAGGAGTCTTACTGTTACAGGCAATCCGCTCATGGCTTCGAAGATGCCTTCAAAATCTCCCTGTTGAATGGGCAACAGCTTAGCTAGTGCCTCTTCTCTTTCTTCTTTGGTTTCTGACATAATCATTTGCTGAACGATTGGCAGTCTGTCTTGGGCCATGAACATATGCTCAGTTCTGCAAAGCCCGATGCCCTCTGCACCAAACTCGCGGGCAAGTTTTGCATCATGAGGAGTGTCTGCGTTTGCTCTTACCTTAAGGACTCTTACTTCATCTGCCCATTTTAGAATTTCATTAAATTCATTAGAAAGCTCAGGATCTATCATTGGCACTTCACCAATGAAAACTTGGCCTGTAGAACCATCTATTGAAATAATGTCACCTTTCTTAACTACTGTATTTCCAACCTGGAATTCTTCCTTCTCATAGTCGATTCTTACGGCTTCACATCCGGATACGCAGGGCTTGCCCATACCTCTGGCAACAACAGCAGCGTGGCTGGTCATGCCGCCGCGACTGGTCAGAACACCCTGGGCTAGGACAATTCCATGGATATCATCAGGTGTCGTCTCTGTTCTGACCAAAATCACCTTTTGTCCTTCTTTACCCATGGCTTCCGCTTCATCTGGATCGAAAACTACCATACCTGATGCTGCTCCTGGAGAAGCCGGCAGGCCTTTTGCTGCTGCTTCTGCTTTAGCAGCAGGGTCTATTCTGCGGTGAAGCAGGCTTTCAAGCTGATCTGCAGGCACCCTGAGTACGGCCTCCTTTTTGTCAATAAGACCTTCTTCTACCAAGTCCACAGCTATCTTAACTGCAGATTGAGCCGTTCTCTTTCCATTGCGGGTCTGAAGGAGATATAATTTTCCGTTCTCAATAGTAAATTCAATGTCCTGCATGTCCTTGTAATGCTTCTCCAGCAAGTTGGAGACATTAATAAATTGTTCATACACATCGGGCATTACTTCTTTCAGCTGGTCTATGCTCTGGGGCGTCCTAATACCTGCAACCACGTCTTCGCCCTGGGCATTTAACAGGAACTCACCGTAAATCTTATTTTCTCCTGTAGATGGGTTACGGGTAAATGCGACACCGGTACCGCTATCATTGCCCTTATTTCCAAATACCATAGTCTGCACGTTTACAGCAGTTCCCAAATCATCTGGTATTTTATTTATTCTTCTGTAAACCTTAGCCCTCTGATTATTCCAAGATTTAAAGACAGCCTCTACTGCCATCAAAAGCTGTTCTTTGGGATCTTGAGGAAATTCTCTGCCTGTCTCTTCTTTTACTTTTTCCTTAAAGTGCTTTATAACTTCCTGCCAACCTTCGGCATCCATTTCTGTATCTAGAGTAATATTTTTCTTTTCTTTTACTGATTCGATTATTGCCTCGAACCTGTTATGTTCAACTTCCATAACTACATTTCCAAACATCTGAATAAATCTGCGATAGCTATCATAGGCAAAGCGATCATTACCGGTTTTTGCCGCCAAACCTTTCACACTTTCATCATTGAGGCCCAAGTTTAATATTGTATCCATCATACCCGGCATTGATATGACCGCACCGGACCTGACAGATACCAGTAAGGGATCTTCGGTATCACCTAGCTTTTTGCCCATTTCCTTTTCCAGGTTTTCGAGAGCTTCAAAAATCTGAGAAAGAATTTCTTCAGATATTTTTTCACCTTCCTGGTAGTATTTTAAGCAGGCCTCAGTAGTCACAGTAAAGCCCATGGGAACCGGTAAGCCGATATTTACCATTTCGGCCAAATTGGCACCTTTTCCTCCCAATAAGCTTCGCATGGACGCATTTCCTTCGCGAAAACTGTAGACGTATTTTTTCGTCATTTTACATTTCTCCTTTCCTTATGATATCTATAATATTAGTAGCTATTTCTTCCACTGCTTTGTTGGAAACATCGATCTTTATACAACCTATTTTTTCCATGACCTTATCGGCATATTCAATTTCTTCCATAATTCTACTATGCTTTGCATAATTAGCGTCTGTTCCAAGACCTAAAGCCTTTAGTCTTTCTTGGCGAATATCGTAAAGTTTTTCAGGACTGATAGTAAGCCCTATTACCTTTCTGGCCGGAAGATTAAACAATTCGTCTGGTGGGGCAACCTCCGGCACCAAGCGAAGATTAGCAACCTTTAATCGTTTGTGTGCCAAAAATAAGGCTAGAGGTGTTTTAGATGTTCTGGACACGCCTATGAGCACTACATCAGCTTGAGACAGTCCCCTGGGATCCTTACCATCATCATACTGGAGAGCAAATTCTATAGCCTCAATCTTTTTAAAATAATCTTCATCAGTGCGGTGAACCAGGCCTGGCTGTAATTGCGGCTTAATTTCCATCATTTTTGAAAAAACATTCATCATTGGTCCCATTAAATCCACAATAGGAATGCCGTTTTGTCTTGCCAAGTCTAGCAGATATTCTCGAACTTCGGGCAGTATAATAGTACATATAATGGCACAATTTATTGTGGTTTTTGCTTCCTCAATAATATCTTCTACATATTCTTTATCAGTTACATAAGGAACCCTGCGAATTTCTACTCCTTCGGAATTAAATTGGACCAAAGCCGCCCGAATAACTAATTCAGCGGTTTCGCCAATTGAGTCAGAAACGGCAAATACGATTGGATGAGTGTTTTTATCGCTCACTATGCTTTCCCCTCTCTAAATCTGCCCCATTTCAACAAATAACTTGGTAATGGTAGTCTTCGTTACTTTGCCAACTATTTTAAACCTTTGCCGATTGCCCTCAAGAACTAGTTTCACTACAGGCAATGCGTCAACCTGGTGGTCAACAATTTTCTTTGCAGCATCATAAGCACTTTCCTCTGGTGTTACTGTTATTATATTTGGCATCCTTGTCATAACCATCCCCACCGGCATTTTATGTATATCTGCATTGCCGATGGCTATTTTTAAAAGGTCTTTGCGTGAAACAAGACCAGATAAATATCCATCTTCACCTATTACAAAAAGAGTTCCTACATCTGTTAAAAATAGAGTAACTATAGCATCGTATACAGAGGTGCTTTCTGTTATGACTGAAGGAACCGCTTTTATTTTGTCAACTTTTATATCCCTTATTGCCTCGGAAATAAGATTCTTGGGAACTTTGCCGGTGAAAAAGTATCCAACACGAGGTCTGGCCTCTAAGACCCCTATCATAGTTAAAACGGCAAGATCAGGTCGCAATGCCGATCTGGTTATATTGAGCTTGTCCGCAATTTGTTCACTAGTAATGGGCTCGTATTTTTTAACTATGTCGATAATCATAGCTTGTCGCGATGTTAACTCAATAGGGTATCACTCCTTTCAGACCCCGGTTGCCAAATAATATAAATACTACACAGCACAAAGAAGTCCTCTTTTTTAACCAAAAAATTTTATTACGACAGGTGTGATTATTGCTTCAATTGCAGCTGCTATAAAAAGAAGTGGCACAAAAATCCCTAATGATAGAATATTCTTATTTAAATTCTCCTTTAATAATTCTACTCGATTTTTACCTTTCGGAAATATTAAATCTAAACCTGTTTTTAAACCAAAGGCTCCAGCTCCAATTACTGCAGGCATTTCTGCTATACCATGAGGCAGTATGCTGGCTATGAAAAATATTATCGATTTACCCTGGTAAAAAGTGAGCGCCATGACTATGCCCATAATGAAACCATTGAAAAAAATGCCAAATACTGTAATTAAGCCAAAGACTATGCCGCCAAACATGATGACTAATAACGCCTTTACATTGTTTTGAAATATTAACCCTGTCACATGAAGTTTACTGCGCTTTTCCATGGCTTCACCGATTTTTAAAATATTGCCTAAAAGTTCTTCTATATTCGATAACACATAATCAGGATTGCTTAAAAAAATGTAATACCCTACCAGGATGCCTAGTGAAAACAATATGACAGAAGCTAAAACTAACTTTCCCTTGCCTTTAAAAGATTCAAGTATGGGATCCAACATGTTCACCCCCATTAACTATAAGCCGCTTTTAATATTTAGTTTTTTCACGTCTTTTATAAACTCAACAGTTTTAAGTTTTCGGTCGATTTGATGTGATATAAAAAGGCTTAAAATTTCACTTAACTGTTCTCTAGTATATTTATTCAAAGTTATGTCTTTTAGTTCCTCATAGGTCATCGTCAACATCTTTTGTAAAACACTTAAAGTGTCCGGGGTAATACTTACCGCACCTTGTTTTTTACAGTCGTGACACAAAATCCCGCCCATAGCTGGGCTAAAAGATATTTTATCTGAAACCTTTCGTCCACAATTAACACAGACAAAAACTTCCGGTGCAAAACCCTGTATGGCCATGAGCTTTATTTCATAAATGCGACTTAGTATCTCCTTATCTTCCATCTCTTGGAGTAGATACATTGTTTTTAAAAAAAAGCGGAACAGTTCACGGTTTTTATCTTCCACAGGCGTAGAAGCCCTGAGAAGCTCGGCAAAATAAAGGCCATAAGCCATACTTTCAAGATTTTGACGTATTTTATAAAAGGACTCCTTTATCTCACACTGGCTTATACTATCCAGATTCCTACCTTCCACTATCAAAAATTTACTATAAGAAAACAGTTGACTTCCAGCAAGTATGGGATTTCTGGGGCGGCGAACACCCCGCGCAACGGCATGAATTTTACCTCTATCAGGTGAAAAAAGAGTAAGGATTTTATCTGCTTCACCCAAATTTCTATGACCCAAAACTATAGCATCTGTTTTATACAAAGCCATGTATGCTTACCCCTTCACCGAGTTAATCATACCTAAACTTGCCCCACTGAGGCAAAATTTGAATCCATGTATTGCCGGGATTTATAACGAGACTTGAGCCGTCTTGAAAAGTATATTTCGTTTGCCCGGTTCTTGAATCCTTCTGCCATTTTATATTTGTACAATAACCGTTACTTATGTAATAGCCATTTCCGCTGTCTATAGTCTTTATGGATAGTCTTCCAACCTCATCGATTACCTTTGTATTTGCAAAACTTATAATTATATTTTTTACAAAAATACTCTCACCGGTGGTTTTGTCAGTGTGAGGTTTCCCATTTATAAAACGCTCATACGCTTTTTTGTCATGATCATATGTATATCGAACGGTGTAATTGCCGAAATAATCAAGTTCAAAATCCTCCAATACCATATCGCCGCTAAAGCTTTCCTCAGTATTGAAATTCCAGAATGTAAGCTCTGTATCTCTACGAAATCCTCGCTTTTCCCAGGTTTTTAAAATTTTTTCCGTACTTGTGTATGCATTATGAGGAGCTGCTCTTGACTTGTCACGCCAGAAGGTTACGTTATCATATATTCCATCGATGGCATCGATTTTTAGCTGTTTCAAATCAATATAACATTGAGGGCTGGCTCCATAGTGAACGTATATGCCGTCATATTCCATAGCATAATCGAGAAAATATGGTCTTCCACTGCGCACCGGACCGATTTCATCAACTGTTTCTCCGAGGAACAGAGCTAAAAACCGGGTTATGCCTCCTTCTGCTAAAACTTCGTATACAACTCCAGCCTTTTGAAGACCTGATTGAGGCCTGGCATTGTATTCATTTTCTATCATAACAGCTAAAGGCCTTTGATTTTCATATTGCAAATCCATATCTGTTCCGGTAAGCGGGTTTTTTGCTTTTGGAATGTCCACTTGGCTTTCATCTGGCTCTATTATTTCTTCCTGGTGTTGTGGCTCTGAGGGCTCTGAGGTATTTTCTACTTCTCTACTGTTGCAGCCTACAACAAATGCCAGCGTCACAATCAATATAACAGCTAAGCAACCCTTAGACGTCATGCTTTACCCCCTACATCCTAATTTAACTAACGCTTTAATATCTTAAGCAATATTGCGATTTTGTCATAAAAGATCAGATAGCCTACTATCACAGCACTTAAAGCCGATATCAGCACTGCTCCCGCAGCTACATTTTTAGCCGCCTTCGCCAAAGGGTGATATTCCTTGGTAAACATATCTACTACAATTTCTATTGCTGTATTTATCATCTCAGCAGTTAGCACTAGTGCAATTGTCAGTGCCAATATCAGAAGTTCAATATTATTTAGTTTTAGCAAAAAACTAAAAAAAATTATCAGTGCAGCAGCTACAAAGTGTATTTTAATATTGCGTTGGGTCTTAACAGCATAGAAGATTCCGGATATAGCATAAAAAAAACTCTCACTTAAAGTCCTTGATTTTTTCATAATTATTAAATCCCTCTTGTCAAATCCAAGGTTTTTAAAATATCCTCTTCTTTCTGTCTCATGACAGTCCTTTCTTCGTCAAGTTCATGGTCGTATCCGAGTAAATGCAATATGCCGTGCACTACTAAAAAGCCTACTTCCCGCTCAAAAGAATGGCCGTATTCTGCAGCTTGCATTTCGGCTCTTTCTAATGATATTACTATATCTCCTAGCAGTTCTTCCTCATAAAAGTCAAAACTTTTTTCCTCTTCTATGGTCTCTCTCATGGCAAAAGACAACACATCAGTTGGGGCATCCAAATGCCGATACTGATGGTTAAGCTTTTGAATATAGCTGTCGTCAACCAAAGCTATGCTGACCTCTACGTTTTCGGGCACATTTTCCACATATAAAGCGGTATTTACAGCTTTGGCTATTAAGGATTTTAATTCTTCTGTTACTTCAATTTTATCTTGTAAGTTGCTTATCATTATATTGGCCATTATCCAAATCCTTTCTCTGTAATTCTGTTAATTTGTCCGGATATTCTATTCTAGTATGGAAAATTCCTGTCAAAACTTTTGAAAAAGTTGAAGCTAACTTATCCAGGTCTTTTAGTGTCAAATCACATTCATCTAACTGACCATCTGATAATTTTTCCTTGATTATCTGCCTAATAAGCCCTTCTATTTTCCCAGGAGTAGGCTTAGGCATTGATCTAACGGCTGCTTCTGCACAGTCTGCCAGCATTATTATTGCCGCTTCACGGGTCTGGGGTTTAGGACCTTCATATCGATAACTTGTGTCGTCAGTGTTCTTTTCATAATCACTCTCTAAGGCTTTGTTGTAGAAAAATGAAAGGAGACTTGTCCCGTGATGCTGTACAATTAAGTCGATAATGCATTTAGGCAGGCGATATTCCTTGGCTATCTCAAGCCCGTCCTTTACATGAGAAGTAATTATTAATGCGCTTAATGAAGGACTTAGTTTGTCATGAGGATTATCGGAGGTCAGTTGGTTTTCTATGAAAAAATACGGCCGCTTTAACTTGCCAATATCATGATAGTTAGCACCTACACGGGCCAGTAGCGGGTCCGCTCCTACAGCTTCAGCACCTGCTACGGCCAAATTTCCTACTATAATAGAGTGATGATAGGTGCCAGGAGCTTCTAACATCAGCCTTCTAAGGAGAGGTTGATTCGGGTTAGAGAGTTCCAAAAGCTTAATGGAACTTGTAATGCCGAAAGCGTTTTCCAAAAACGGCAAAGTGCCAATGGCCAAAATAGCAGATAATAGACCACTTACCATGCCCCAGGGGCTTTCCTTTAAGATTTCAAGTGGTGTGCCGTTACTTAAAAGCGCAAGGCCAGTTATAAGCACAAATTTAGCACAACCTATTATGCCTCCTGCTTTTGTTAAATCAGAGCGCTGAGAAACTTTGGCAGTACAAAAAATACCTATTAAAGCACCAGACAATGCCACTACAGTATAAGAAAAATTGCTGCCTAACATAATTCCAACCACAACGCTCATTGTAAAACTAGAAAATACCGCAACTTGAGGATTTATTAAAATTGATATTAGCATACTTCCGGCAGCTAAAGGAATTAAATATTTAGATATATTCTTAAGCCCTAGAGAAATAATAAGAGTTGATACTATAATAAGTATCATTAAGCTCAAGTAAAGGTTGTTATTATAAATGTCATTGTGAAAATAGTACAAAGCGAAAGCTAGTGTACCCACCAAGAATGCAGATACACACATTATGCCGACAAGTAAGCTTATATCCGCTTCCCTATCCCTAGCCAGCAACCCCAATTCTTTAAGCATGTCTTGGTGCTCAGAAGTTATAACTGTTCCCTTTTCTATCAAAATCTGGTTTGGGTAAACTTTAACTGGTGCAATTGCTTCCATTGCCTCTCTTTGCTCTTTTTCGGTGGCCTCCCGATCATAAACCATGTTTGGCTTTATAGTTAAAAGTGCGATTTCTTCACCTACACTTTTTATTTCCTGTGGCAAATTTAAGTTTTTAAATTCTTCTATGACATGGGTTTTTGCTCGATCTATAGAATCTTCCTTTACACCTTCTTCCATAACTGTCTCAATAATGGCCTTTGTTATTGTTTCAAGTTCCTTTAAAGAGGTATCGCTCATGGTTATAAGCTGTATATAGGATTCCTCAGAAATTTCTCTAGATATTTTGTTCATCAGCAGGTTTATTTTCTCATGGTCTTCAAGATAAGTTCGAATTCTCACTTCTTTTACATAATTTAATATATCCGTTATGTGTTCTTTAACTTCAGCAGTTATAGTGTGATTTAATGTGTATTTTTTAGGAACTTGATCTGCTGCAGCTTGCCTAAGTTTGTTAGTGGCGATGGTGTTTATTGCTTCCTTTCTGGCTAAGATGTTTTCCTGGAGGACCTGACCAACTCTCACATCGTATTTTTGGGGTAATGCCGAATAAAACATCATAGCAGACAAAACAACAAAGAAAAAAAGCCCCAGTGCCAGCTTCTGGAACATCGAATTAGGAGATGCTGTTTTTTTTAGTAACATGGTCTTAATCATGGCCACAGAATCACTCCACGTTCCGTTGGCGTTTCTCCTCAAATTTCTCATAGGCTTTGATTATTCTCTGAACAACTTCATGGCGCACAACATCTGTATCATCCAGGTAGACAAATTGGATACCCTTTACATCTTTCAAGATTTCCTGAATTTCTTCTAAACCCGAGTAAACTCCTTTAGGAAGGTCAATCTGAGTCAGATCTCCGGTAATTACCGCCTTTGATCCGAAGCCCAACCGCGTTAAAAACATCTTCATTTGTTCGGAGGTTGTATTCTGGGCCTCATCCAAGATAACAAAGGCATCATCGAGAGTTCTGCCTCGCATATATGCCAGAGGTGCTACTTCAATGAGACCTTTTTCCATATAGCGCCTAAAAGAATCCACGCCCAAAATATCATATAAAGCATCGTATAAGGGCCTTAAATAAGGATCAACTTTATCTTGCAAGTCTCCCGGCAAAAAACCTAGCTTTTCACCGGCTTCCACTGCGGGTCTTGTCAATATAATTCGACTTACCTCTTTTTCCTTAAAGGCCGTCACAGCCATAGCCATTGCAAGATATGTTTTACCCGTTCCAGCAGGTCCTATACCGAAGACTATATCGTTTTGTTTTATAGCGCTAACATATTGCTTTTGGCCTATTGTCTTTGGTTTAATCATCTTTCCACGGTGTGTATAGCATACGACACCGTCATATAAATCATTTATCTTTTCGCTTTCGCCGTTTTTAGCAAGTTTCACAAAATACTTCACTTCATTTGATGTCAATGAGTTGCCTCCCTGTAATAATTGAATCATTTGGTTGAAAAGTTGTTCTACTGACTTAACGTCTTTTTCATCTCCTATTATAGCTATTTCACCGCCACGGGTCACTATCCTTACTTTGAATTGTTGCTCAATACACTTAATATTTGAGTCACGGTTCCCAAACAAAAATGCTATATCATTTACATTAGATATGGCAACTCTAGCCTCTGCCAAATTTTCTGTCAAAGCTTATCTTGTCCTCCCCATTATTGGATTTGTTTCTTTTGGCCTATATCTTCTACAACTTCGATAATCATTGAACCGATAACCGATTGCTCATCTGAGTCCAGCATAAACTCCATCTTTTTTTGTGTTATGTCATTTTCGTTAGATATTTCCTCAAGTTGGGAAAGGAGATAGGCCTCTGCTTTACGCGATGCCTTTTCTACCCCCAAAAACTCCTTTGTAGTTTCCATTTCAACATACTCAACCATATTTAACTTTAAACCCACTGGTTTAGGCAATATATTTATTTCTTTCAATATTTTCTTCTCATAAAGAGTATAAGGTATGTTACCTAAATGGAAGTTGAAAATATGATTTTGAAATTGTAAAACAAGGGATTTTTTGCTATTGCCTGTAGGTATCTTCTTAATCTCAACTAAGGGTACTTTTATGGCTTTTTGGTACCAAACCCTTGCTTTGACTATACCCTCGGCGTGTACTAAAAGGGTGTTGCCTCCATTCTGCTCCTCATTTGATACATCTTGCCCAATAGTGACTTTTCCGGTTATTAAGACATCTCCCTTACTCACCGTCTGCCCTGGCTTTACCAATGCTTCACCTCTTAGGGCTATTATTTCCTCTATTATACCATCTTTCGAGGCTATTATATCACAGGGAGTATTTTCTTCAAGTTCAGGAGGCAATTGCTTTTTTACAAGTTCCACTATAAATCTGGAACCTCTTATTTCAATCTCAGCCCAAGCAAGATCCTTGTATTCGGTCAGGAGTTTATCAATGTAGTATTCTTTATCGATGCCATATTTAAAAATACCTTCTTTTATTCCCCACTGACGCAAATGCTCAATCACCGAAAGCTTTAACTCTTCATCAGGGCATGTAACCTCAATGCTCCAAATAAATGAAGACATAAAATATACTGCAGCTATAAAAAGCAATGCACCAACTAAAAACGATTTTCTTCTCTTTAACTTTAATATTGCAAAAAACAATCCAACACGCTTTATAATACGTATTCGACAGCGGGTCTTCCTGGCTAAAGGTGCTAATTTAAAGAAATGCCTAATACTTATTTTAGCAGTAAGTTCATTGCTGTTTTCTCGCTTTATGTCCCACAGGTATAACTTTTGTAGTGCCGCTTGATTAAGCAGCCTTTCTGCATACTCTCCTACAATTTTTATAATAACATAACCGAAAAAATAATGCCACAATTTTATAAGAAGCACTAAACCTGCCCCCTTAACTCATTCCTCAAACTCAACAGCCGAAATTTCCCCCTCAACCGTTATTTCATCGGCAACAATAGTTTTGATAAGTAGTTGTTTGCCTTTTATGCACACAACTCCGACAGATGTATTGATTTTTACAGAGTCAGAATTATATTCAACAATGCCTTTATGGTTTTCGATAAAAACGGCAATTTTGCCGGTCACAACAACTCTAGGCACGTTTAATATTATATCTTGAGGCAAATCAAGGGCATCTGATATTTTGCGTTTTATTATTTCGCTCATGACTATACTCCTTTTTTGAAACACATCTACTTAAAATTTATTCGGTATTTCCCACTTTAATTACTGTTAAAAAAGAAAAAGCCCTACAGTCTTGATACGCTCTAAATTTTATAAACAGACTTTCCTCGCAAATCTACTTATAAAAAGCGTATCAATAGACTATAGAGCTCACTCGATTTAAATTGATTACAATCAGCGCCATCGCCTCATAAGAGCTTTAGGTGGAGAAAGTATCTCTTGCAATATTATGCCTCGAAGGATATTATCCTGTGTAAAAAGCTCAGGAATATCACCTAAAGTTTCCGATTGATCCAGCTTGCTCTCTAAAACCTGAGTCTTTGAAGACCTTTTTTGTAAACGTTTTTGTTCTATAGAAATGCTTTGAACATCAGGTTCAGTTTTTACTGTTTCTAATTCTTCTATAGGAATTATTACAGGCCGCTCATTTTGGTCTGAAGGCCGAATAATTTTCTTTGGCTTTATAGGGTTTTTTGGTTTTGGGTGGTTTTGCGTTTTTTGTGATTCGAAAAGTTGACTTGTTAATGCCTTAAAGACTAAAAATATGATAAGAAAAAGAATACTTTCCATTTAATCACCTGCTCTTGTCCTGCTTGTCTGCACCACTTTCCTTTTGGCCTAGTTTAGATATGGAATCACGCATTTGGGTATCGGCTATAATATTTCTCATATTGTAATAGTCCATTACTCCTATTTTCCCCTGTCGCAGGGCTTCGGACATAGCTTTCGGAACTTCCGCCTCAGCCTCAATAACCTTTGCTTTCATCTCCTGAACCATGGCCTTCATTTCCTGTTCTCTGGCCACGGCCATAGCACGACGTTCTTCAGCCCTTGCCTGAGCAATTCGTTTATCGGCCTCAGCCTGGTCAGTTTGAAGCTGTGCCCCGATATTTCTGCCCACATCTACATCGGCTATATCTATTGATAGAATCTCGAAAGCCGTTCCCGCATCAAGACCTTTGTTTAAAACCGTTTGGGAAATAGAATCGGGGTTTTCCAGTACAGACTTATGACTATCTGCAGAACCGACGGTTGTAACTATACCTTCACCCACACGTGCTATAATAGTCTCCTCACCAGCTCCTCCTACTAACCGGTCTATGTTGGCCCTTACTGTAACTCGAGCTTTTGCCTTTACTTCGATGCCATCTTTTGCTACTGCGGCTACTATTGGCGTTTCTATAACCTTAGGATTTACGCTCATTTGAACTGCTTCCAATACATTGCGGCCGGCCAAATCTATTGCTGCCGCTCTTTCAAAACTCAAAGGAATCTCAGCCCTTTGTGCTGCTATAAGAGCATTTATAACTCTGTCCACATTTCCACCTGCTAAATAGTGGGCTTCTAATTTATCAACTCCCACTTCCAGACCAGCTTTTACTGCTTTTATTAGGGGGTTTACAATCTTATTTGGAGGTACTCGCCGCAGCCTCATTCCAATCAGATTAAATATTCCTATTTTTACACCGGCAGCTAAGGCTGATATCCAGAGCCCAAGAGGTACAAAACTTAAAAGAATAGTCAGAACAATAAAGAGGACAGCAATTGTTAAAAACAAACCTATAATCGCTTGCATTACACACTCTCCTTTACTTTTAATTTAACTATAATCTTGTTACCTTCCACCTTACTTACTATTATATCTGAATTGCTTGGTATAAACCCACCTTCCGCTAAAACGTCCAGTCGCCTTTCCCCTATAAGGGCCACCCCTGCGGGTCGAAGAGGTGTAATCGCTTTGCCCACTGCTCCTACAAGCTGGCTTTCATCCTTGATTGCAGTCACATAACCTTCAGATTTGGCTTGCTTTGTACTCAAAACAATCCGCTCAAAGATCGGAGCTTTAATAACATACTTTAATAGCAAATATATCAGCACTATACTTGACACAAGTGTAATGAGAATAGAAACCAGCGCCTGTTCTGGAGTTGGGAAGGCCAATATCACACTTGCAATTATGGATAGGATTCCTGTCACCCCAAATACGCCAAAACCAGGAATAAACATTTCAACTAATAAAAGCAACAGTCCTAGAACAAAAAGACCTATCACCCAAATTTTGGCTGCTCCGGCCATATAAGTCCCTCCGAAAAATAAGCCAATTGCCATAAGACCGATTATACCGGGAATGCCAAAGCCTGGAGTCAATATTTCAGTAACTATTCCCACTATACCTATTGTTAGAATAACAGGAGCTATATATGGATTAGAAACCAAATGTGCAATTCTTTCAGATAGGTTCATTTCAGCTTTAATAACTTCCACATTTTCTATGTTTTGTGTTGTTTTTATTTTATTTACAATGTCTTCTAAATTATTTATCTGTTCATCAATAAGGCCTAGTTCTAATGCCTCGCCGGTAGTTAGAGACAAAATCTTACCCTTTTCTTTAATGCCTTCAATGACTATATCCGCATCGGCCATTGCCGCCACCAGTTCAGGATTCCTTCCCGTTTTTTCAGCAGTAGCCCTAAGGGCAGAAGACCAATAAGAAATGTATTTTTCCTCCTTAGGTCTAGTCTCTGCTGCGCCAATAGTAGCTCCAGGTGTAGCCACTAAGGTTTTAGAAGATATGGCTATTATAACTCCGGCAGAGGTTGCTTCATTGTTTATAAAACTCACAGTGGGAATAAAAGTATTAAGAATCGCTTTGCTCACTTGTATGGCTGAACCCACTTCGCCACCCGGCGTATCTATTTCTATAACCAAGGCTTTCGCCTGGACTTGTTCGGCTTCCCGTATTACTCTAGTGACAAAAGCAGCCATACCCTTGTCAATTATACCTTTAACAGGAATGACATAGATATAATCAGGCAAGTCTGTACTTTGTGCTAAACTGTCACAAGTAAAACTAAGGACTATACATAGAAAAACTATCAAAATCAAAATTTTTTTATGTCTCATATTACCCCTCCCTGCAGCAGAGGTTATGCAATTTGAGTATTTTTACAAAAATGTTAAATCTATTATGCAAATTTATTAAAAAAGCTTGGCAGTCTTAGGATGCCAAGCTTTTTAATTATTGAAGAAGTTCCTTTACTAAATTGCTGACCAAGCTGCCATCTGCACGACCTTTTATTTTTGGCATGACAGCGCCCATAACTTTGCCCATATCCTTAATACTATTTGCTCCAACTTCAGAAATAGTCTCACGAACAATTTGCACTAGTTCTTCTTTAGTCAGTTGCTGAGGGAGATAACCGGATAGGATTTCTACTTCTTGCTCTAAACTCTTTGCAACTTCTTCTTTGCCCAGTCGCCTATATTCCTCTATATTTTGTTTTCTCTTTTTAACTTCTCTGGCTAACACTTCTATGACTTCTTCATCATTTAGTTCATGGAGCTTTTCTTTTTCTGCATATAAAATAGCTGATTTAGCCATGCGTATGACAGAAAGCCTGTCTTTTTCACCGGCCTTCAGTGCGGCTTTCATATCTTGGTTTAACATATCTTTTATTGACATGTTATCTATCGCTCCTTAATAATTACGGAATTTCCTTTTGCGAGCTGCCTCAGATTTCTTCTTGCGTCTTACACTAGGCTTTTCATAATGTTCTCTCTTCCTTACTTCAGAAAGGACCCCTGCTCTTTGGCATTTTCTCTTAAAACGACGAAGAGCACTGTCAAGAGATTCATTTTCGCCTACTCTGACTTCTGACATTTCTGTATTCCCCCCCTCCGCTGCACTATCGGGTATATTGCTGCCCTGCTGCTGAAAGCGAATATAATAATTATAAGACTAAATCCAGCTATCGTCAACATCATCCGGGAGGCCATGTCAGAAATCGACCGCCTAACAGGTGAAAATGCAAATGTTGAACGGTCTGACCGCCTTCTTCGCCAGTATTGACTACTAATCTAAAGCCCTTCTTATCTATATTATTCTCCTTGGCAAGATTTTGTGCAACCCTGACAATTTCTTTAAGTAGCCCGCCATTTTCTTCGTCAATTTCCATAATCGATGCTATATGCTTTTTAGGGATAATAAGGAGATGGATAGGGGCTTGAGGATTAATATCATGAAAGGCTATGACTTGGTCATCCTCATATGCAATTTTAGCTGGAATTTCTTTGTTTATGATCTTACAAAATACACAGTCCATCAAAATCCACCTCCTTCTCCTGATATTATTGCTGTATCAACTATTCTTTATTCCACATCAAGTCACGTATTTCCTGCTTTAAATAAAATTTTTATTTGTCTATTTTGCCAAAAATATAATCATCCATATTTTCCATGAGCTTTACCGGTATAATCTGATTATGAAGATCTTCTTTCGATTTTACTACTACTTTTATATAGTTTTCGGTAAGACCCTCATACCTGTTTCCATCTTTTTTATCTTCGAAAAGCACATCTTGTATAGTGCTTATAAATTTTCCCCTGAATTTTTGCTCGAGTTCCTGGCTCAAGTGTATTAGCCGATGACTTCTATCTGCTTTTACGCTTTTTTCAACTTGATTGGGCATATCGGCAGCCGGTGTCCCTCGTCTTGCAGAAAAGGGGAATACATGGAGTTTTGAAAACTCCATCTCTTGAATGAAACTCTCCGTCACTCGAAATTCGTCTTCAGTTTCACCGGGAAATCCAACAATCACATCCGTAGTTATAGATGCATCTGGCATAAGACTTCTGATATAGTTAACCCTGTTTCGAAAATCATTAGTACTATATCTCCGATTCATTCGCTTAAGCACAGTATCACAGCCACTTTGAAGGGGTATGTGAAAGTGATGGCAAAAGCTCTTAATTTTTAGCAAACCTTCTAAAAACTCATCAGTAAGTTCTAATGCCTCAATAGAGCTAAGTCTTATCCTTTCGATACCTTCAATTTGTGATATCCTTGATATCACTTCCAATAAGTGATGTTTTTCTTCTTTAAAATCAAAACCGTAGAGCCCAAGGTGTATTCCCGTTAATACGATTTCTTTAAATCCGTCCCTCGCAAGATTTTCTGCTTCTGCAATGATACTTTCAATAGCTCTACTGCGGACAGGGCCGCGAGCATAAGGAATTATACAGTAGGAACAAAACATATTGCAGCCTTCTTGAATTTTTAAAAAAGCCCTTGTCTTCGTGCGGTGCCCTCTAAAAGCAATTTCCTCAAAGGTCCTCTGCTTCATTATATCTTCTACAGCCACCACTTGCTTGTCAGTTTGTTTTGCTTCTTCTACCAAGTCCACTATCTTATGGCGATCCTTTGTCCCTACTACCACCGACACACCAGGTAAATTTGATACTTTGTTTGGTTCCAGCTGAGCATAGCACCCCACCACCGCTACCTTTGCTGATGGGTTTTTGCGAATTGCCTTCCGAATAATCTGCCTGGACTTTCGGCCGCTTTCATTTGTTACGTCACAAGTATTTATAACATACACATCGGCTTTATCATCAAAATCTACTATTTCATAGCCTTTTTTCTCAAAAAGCTCAGCCATAGCAGCAGATTCATATTGATTTACTTTACACCCCAGTGTATAAAAGGCCACTTTAGGCATTATAATCCTCCCATATCTCCAAGTTCGTACATAAGTATACCACATAGAGTAATGGCTGCAGTTTCAGTCCTTAAGATCCTCGGACCGAGACTTACAGGCACGGCACCCAATTCTTTTGCCTTTTTCACTTCCTCGGCAGAAAAACCGCCTTCAGGACCGATAAATACAGCGACTTTTGTAACATTTCCATTAACTTGGTTTAGCAATTGTTTAAGCGTCATTTGCGTTTCCTGTTCCCAAGGAATGATACTTAATTGGTGGTTTTTTATTTCATAAAGAGCGGCGTCAAAGGCTAAAGGCTCGCCAACTTCGGGTATGTTAATTCTCATAGATTGTTTAGCGGCTTCTTTTGCAATTTTGTTCCAGCGTTCTTTGCGTTGCGGAAGCTTTGATGGCGGGATATTAGCTACAGTCCTTTGGGTTATAATCGGAATTATTTTACCTACACCTATTTCTGTGCTCTTTTGTATTATCAAATCAAATTTTTCTCCCTTAGGCAAACCCTGCAATAAAGTAATAAACGGTTTTATCCCTTTGGACTTATTTTTATCCACAATCTTTAGTTTTATTTTTGTGCTCCGACTGTCGATATCCAAAATAACGCCAAGGCTTTCTACGCTTTTTCCGTCTGATATTCTAATTACATCACCGGGGCGGTATCTAAGAACTCTGCCAATGTGGTGAGCTTCTTCACCAGAAATGATTATCTCCTCGCCAATTTCCAGTTCTTTAAGAATAAAAAGCATAGGCATAAAAATATCCCCCCATCACCTGCTGATGGAGGCTTGAGCAGAAACTAATGCGACCCACTCGCCCTTTTCAAACTGCTGGATAACATCAAAACCGTTTTTTTCCAATGCTTCAATGACCGATAGTTTACGGTCTTTTATAATACCGGAAGAAATAAAAAAACCGCCCTCTTTCAAACAAAATCCTGCATCTTTGGTAATATCTATAACAACATCAGCAATGATATTGGCAACTATTATATCCGCTTTAAAGTCAATGCCCTGCAACTTGTCACCTTTTATGGCTTTTACGCATTTATCTAGATTATTTCTTTTAATATTTTCATTTGCCACTTTTACGGCATTCTCATCTTTATCTATGGCCAAGACCTTTTTGGCACCTAGCTTTCCACACGCTATTGAAAGTATTCCGGAACCACAGCCAACATCTATAACTGTATAACCAGTTTTTATATACTCTTCCAAAATTTCAAGACAGAGCATTGTAGTTTCATGAGTGCCTGTTCCAAAGGCCATACCGGGATCCAGTTCTATAACCACTTCTTCATCGGTTTTTGGTTTGTATTCTTCCCAGGAGGGCTTAATAACGATATTTTTACCTATATGAGTAGGCTTATAGTACTTTTTCCATGCTTCGCCCCAATTATCTTCAGATATTGTAGTTACTGCAATCTCTCCCTTGCCAATATCAAGGCCGTAATTCGGAAGTTGGTTAATTCGCTCTTTAATAACTTGGGTCCTCTCTGCCAGACTGCTGTCTTCTGGCAAATATCCCGTCACCTGGGCAACTTCAAAATCTAAACCTTCAGGTATATCTAAATAATCCCATTCACTTTGATCTTTTGGTCGCAAATAAATCTTTGGGTCCTCAATAACCACTCCCGCAACGCCGGCTTCGTAAAAAATATTTGACACTGCTTCAATAGCCTCTGTCGTAGTTTTTACTTTTATTTCTACCCAGTTGCTCATTTAAACCCTCCCGGTTATACACCAAAGGCATCTTTCATTTTTCGAAAAAGCCCTTTAGATGCTGGTTTTACATCTTCACCACTGATGCTGGCAAATTTCATCAGTAGTTCCTTTTGTTTATCATTCAAATTCTTTGGAATGACTACATCAACACGAACAATTATATCTCCGCGCCCATACCCTTTTATATGAGGTATGCCTTTAGACCTTAAGCGGAACCTGGTTCCTGGTTGTGTACCCTCAGGTATTTTAAGTTTCACCTTTTCTTCAAGTGTAGGAATCTCTATTTCATCACCTAGGGCTGCCTGAACAAAAGAAATGGGAGCTTCATAAATCAAATCATCGCCCTGTCTCACGAACAGTTTATGAGGTTTTACCCGAATTACAACATATAAATCACCCGGTGGTCCTCCTAACTCACCAGGTTCGCCTTCTCCGCTCATCCTTAGTTGTGAACCGGTGTCAACGCCAGCAGGGATTTTTATCTTTAATTTTCTGCTCACTTTGGCCTGACCTCTGCCATGACACTTAGGACAAGCCTCTTCTATAATATAACCTCTGCCGCCACAATTTCCACAAGTAGTGACGTTGGTAAACTGCATGGGGCCTAAGTTTTGAACTTTTCTCACTTGGCCGCTACCGCCACAGGTGGGACAAGTTTTAGGGCTGGTACCGGGCTTGGCTCCGGTACCATTGCACCTATTGCAGCGTTCCATGCGAAATATCTCAATATCTTTTTCAGCACCAAAAGCTGCTTCTTCTAAAGTTATTTCTAAATCGTATCTTAAATCAGCACCGCGGGTTGGCCCCCTCCTGCTGCTTCGCCCAAAGCCTCCACCAAATATGTCAAAAATATCTTCAAAAATGTCACTGCCAAAACCGCCAAAATTACCAAAGTTGCCAAAGCCACCGAAGTCACCGGCATCAAAACCGCCCTGTCCGACTCCCGCATGACCAAATTTATCGTATCGCGCTCGCTTTTCTGGGTCTTTTAAGACCTCATAGGCTTCGTTTATTTCTTTAAATTTTTCTGCCGCGTCTTTATCTTCTTTGTTAACATCAGGATGATATTTTCTGGCAAGTTTTCTAAATGCCTTTTTTATTTCGTCTTCAGTAGCATCTCTACTAACACCTAACACCTCGTAATAATCTCTTTTTGCCAATCGGCATCACTCCATCTGCGCCGTTAGTTTTTGTCTTCATCATCCACAACTTTATAATCAGCGTCAACTACCTTTTCGTCTTTATTTTGCGAAGGGCCGGCTTGCTCGGCGGAACTATTCCCTGTAAAGCCCTGATTTTGAGAATATGCCTGAGCATTTTGCTGGTAAAGTCGTGAAGATATATCGTAAAATACTTTAGTCAAATCATCAGTAGCTTTTTGAATTCTTTCAGCGTCATCCGATTGTATAGCTGCTTTTACATTTTCAAGTTCTTTTTTGATTTTTGCTTCATCATCGGGACTTATCTTATCTTTTAAGTCAGCAAGCATCTTTTCGGTTTGATAAATTAGTGAATCTGCTTTGTTCTTGGCCTCAACTTTTTCCTTTTTCTTCCTGTCTTCTTCTGCAAACCTTTCCGCATCTTTTATCATGCGCTGAATTTCTTCTTCTTTTAAGCCGGAAGAAGACGTAATGGTGATCTTTTGTTCTTTTCCTGTGCCTAAATCTTTTGCGGACACATTCACAATTCCGTTAGCATCTATGTCAAAGGTTACCTGTATCTGCGGAACTCCTCTTGGAGCTGGCGGAATGCCTGTAAGTTGGAATCTGCCAAGGGTTATATTGTCAGCAGCCATAGGTCTTTCGCCCTGCAGCACGTGAATATCCACCGCTGTCTGTCCGTCTGTTGCTGTAGAAAAAATTTGACTCTTGGAAGTAGGAATTGTGGTGTTCCTCTCTATTAGTTTAGTAAAGACTCCACCTAAAGTTTCAATTCCAAGGGATAACGGTGTTACATCGAGTAATAATACATCGTGAACTTCTCCGGCTAGCACACCAGCTTGAATAGCCGCTCCCATAGCAACTACTTCATCAGGATTTACGCCCTTGTGAGGTTCTTTACCGATAAGTTTCTTAATGGCTTCCTGCACTGCCGGAATACGTGTAGAGCCACCAACAAGTATAACTTTATCGATATCTTCAGGCTTTAAACCTGCATCGGATAGTGCCTGCCTGGTGGGGCCCAAAGTAGCTTCAACTAAATCTCGAGTTAATTCCTCAAATTTTGCCCTTGTAAGTGTCATGTCAAGGTGTTTGGGGCCGCTAGCATCAGCAGTAATAAACGGCAGGTTTATATTTGTTGATACCATGCTTGAAAGCTCTATCTTTGCCTTTTCAGCAGCCTCTTTTAGCCTCTGAAGTGACATTCGGTCTTTGCGTAAGTCTATTCCATGTTCCTTTTTAAACTCTTCTGCTACATAATCAACGATGCGCTGGTCAAAGTCATCTCCACCAAGCCTGTTATTGCCGCTAGTGGCTTTTACTTCAAAAACTCCGTCACCTAATTCGAGAATAGATACGTCAAAAGTACCGCCACCCAGGTCGAAAACTAAAATGGTCTGGTCGCTTTCTTTATCTAAACCATAAGCCAAAGCTGCAGCAGTTGGCTCATTTATTATCCTTAGCACTTCTAGACCAGCTATTGTTCCCGCATCTTTGGTAGCCTGTCTTTGGCTGTCAGTAAAATATGCCGGCACCGTAATAACAGCTTTAGTAATTTTTTCTCCTAAAAAATTCTCTGCATCTTGCTTTAGTTTCTGCAAAATCATTGCGGAAATTTCCTGCGGTGTATATGTTTTACCATCGATATTTACTTTGTAGTCTGTGCCCATGTGCCTTTTTATGGATTGTATGGTTCTCTCGGGATTTGTTACAGCCTGGCGCTTAGCTAATTGACCTATTAAGCGCTCTCCATCTTTGGTAAAAGCAACAACTGAAGGTGTCAGTCTAGAACCCTCAGCATTATTAATAATGGCCGGCTGGCCACCTTCCATATATGCGACAACAGAGTTTGTTGTACCTAAATCAATACCTATAACCTTGCTCATATAAAATCACCTCTACTAATTTTTAGCAACTTTAACCATACTTGGTCTTATAACTTTAGAGTGATACATGTAACCTTTAAGCAATACTTCTGCTACTGTATTAGGTTTAAATTCTTCGCTTTCAACCATCATTACGGCTTCATGGTAGTTGGGATCGAAAGGCTTTCCCAGTGCTTCTATTTCACGTATCTCGTGTTTTTTAAGTACGTCTACAAGCTGCTGATATATCAACTGGACGCCCTTATATACGGCGTCATTTTTATCTTTTACCGAATCTAAAGCTCTTTCAAGGTTATCTATTACTGGTAAAATATCCCTTACCAATAGCTCACCAGCATATAAGTTTATTTCCTGAATTTCTCTTTGCATTCTCTTTTTATAATTTTCAAAATCAGCTTGAGCTCTAAGCCACCTATTTTTGTACACATCAATTTCTTTTTGTTTATCTTCAAGAAGTTTATTAAGTTTATCAATTTCTTGTGTTTCAGTTTGCTCTTGCAAATTCACTTCTTCCTGTGATTCAACTTGCTTTTGTTCTTCTCGTGCTGCCTCTTCTTTCTGTGTTTCTGCTTGTTTCTGTTCCTCATCATCTACTTGATTCTGATGTGTATTTTGTTCCTTTATATCTTCTACATCTTCACATTTTTTCTCGCATTTGCAAGAGTTATCTTCCCCAGGCTTGATAGTCAATGGTCTAAATCTCCTTTCATTTTTTAAAAATCCATTTCGCTCATACCCATTGGCGATTCTTGACCTGCGCTTTGCCCAACAGGTACATTGTCACGTTTCTTTATTATGGTGTTAATTCTCAAAATTGCCTCGGAAACTTCGCCTGCCGCTTTTAAAGCATAAGACTTCACTTGAGCCGGATCTATTACTCCAAGCTCTACCATGTCCGCAACTTCGCCATTTTCGCAATTTATGCCAATAGTATTTAGATTTCTTTCTGACTGTGTATATATAGCCTCTTCAACTTTTTCCAGAGGATTATAGCCTGCATTGTACACAATCTGAGCTAAAGGTTTCTTTAAGGCAGAAATGACGCAATCAATACCGTATGCAGCCATACCTTTGGTCTTAGCGCGCTCTTTTTCCAGTTCCCGGGCAATAGCTATCTCAATAGCTCCTCCTCCAGGAACCATGCCATAAAGAACTGCTGCTTGTAGGGAAGATGCCGCATCTTTCGCTATGCGTTCCCTCTCACCAACTATTTCATCAGTAGCAGCTCCTACTAAAACCGTAGCCATAGGAGTACCTCTACCGCCGACAATCCTAATCTGTTTGAGCTTTTCGTCTTCATAGACCCTATCAGCTCTTCCTATGTAGTCTTTTATTTCTTCCAAAGGTTTTTTCAAACCTAATTTTTTCATAATGCGAGCCCCTGTGTGTTCTGAAACTCTTTCCATATCTTTTCGCGAGACTCGATCTAGTGCAATAATACCGGCATCCGTCAATATCTCTTCAGCTTCATCATTAATGTTTTTATCAACCAGCACTAAATTAACACCTAATTCAATTATCTTTTTGAGATTCTCTTTGAATTCTTCTTTCATTGCAAGATACCGTGCAAATCCTGCTTCGGTTCTCAAAGCTTCAGGTGCTACTTCTTCAGGCTCCAATGAATCATCTATCAATAATACCTTAACATCAGTTAATTCCTCAGGCATTTGTTTGTTTAGTTTTTCTTTATCTATGATAAGGCCTAAAAATACCTCATTTTCTGCTCCGGCTCTAGAAATTATAATATCCCTAAATTTAAAATTTTTATCTTTAAGTTTTTCTTCCCCTATGAGTTTAGCTGCATCTGTAACCAGATCAGCTATGTCCTGATTTTCTCTACCTGCAATTAGAGCAACGTTTTTTAAATTGGGATCATCCATGCCTTGTACAGGGATTATATTGGAACTTAGTACTTCCTGGGCCTTATTTATAGCTATTTTTATACCCTCTATAACGCGGGCAACAGGAACTCCTTTTAAGATTTGAGTTACTCCTTCTGAAACCATGGCTCCTGCCATAAGTGTTGCTGTGGTAGTTCCGTCACCTACTTCCTCCTGCTGAGCTTTAGCTATGTTTATTAGGATCTTGGCAGCAGGATGATTTACATCCATTTGCTTTAGTATAGTGACTCCGTCATTGGTTATAGTAACTTCTCCAAAGCGGTCTACTAACATAATATCCAGGCCTTTTGGCCCAATAGTTCCTTCAACTGCTGTCGCTACAGCTCTTATTGCATTTGCATTTGTAATAAGCGCTGCTAACCTTTCGTCAACTTCTTGGGTATTCTCTTTAATAGACAAAATAAATACCTCCTCTTTTTGTTACAACATGGTAGATAGAGTTTTTGTGAGATAATTTGTCACCTGTTCCAAAATACTTACAACTCGGGAATACTCCATTCGAGTAGGACCTAAAATCCCAAAAACTCCTAAGTCTTTATCGTCAACCCTTATATTTGAAGTCACGATGCTAAAGTCTTGAAATTCTATAAAAGGATTTTCGCTTCCTATAGTGATATTTATAGAATCGGGTTTCATTGAAGTTTTTAAAACCTTCGTCATTAAGTCGTTCTGCTCTAACAATGAAAAAAAGTTTTTTGCTTTTTCAACATCCTGAAACTCTGGATAATCTAACATTTTTGAGCTGCCCGTAGAAACCACATTGCCGCTTTCATCTACATCGTCTAAGTTCTCTAATAAGATTTCTAATAATATGTTAAGAATTTCATCATATTCAATCATTTCATTTTTTATGCTATCAATTATGTCACTGGTAATTTCCACAAGGGTTTTGCCCTGCAAGTTGGCATTTAAAACATTTGATATTCTGACAAGGTCTGAGTCATTAAGATTTTGAGGTATTTCTATAATATTATGACTTACAGTGCCATAATTTGTAACCATCAGCAATAGACCCTTAGTTTCATCAATGCGATTTACGTTGATATGTTTTAAACGGCTGGTTTTTAACTGAGGTCCAATGGTCAATGTGGTATAACTGGTCAATGTTGAAATGACTCTGGCGGCTTCCCTTACTAATTGCTCCAGTTCATTAACCCGTTTGTTGAAGATGCGTCGTATCAATGCTTGTTCAGTATCACTTAATTTTTTAACCGGCATTAAAAAGTCCACATAAAATCTATAGCCCTTGTGAGAAGGCACACGACCCGCTGAAGTATGCGGCTGGGACAAATATCCCAGTTCTTCTAAATCAGCCATTTCATTCCTTATGGTAGCGGGACTGATCCCTATTCGGTATTTTCGGGCTATAGTTCTAGAACCAATGGGTTCAGCGGTAGCAATATAATCATGAATTACTGCTGCCAGTATTTTTATTTTCCTCTCATCAAGCATCACATCAAATGCACCTCTTTTTAGCACTCTCGAACTTAGAGTGCTAAATCTATTTAAAAAATAACACTTGGGGTGTCTTTTGTCAAGAATTTAAGGCATGAATTCCATAAATACCATATTGGCAAAATCCAATCCCAAAGCGGTTAATCTAAGATTTTCATGGCTTTCTTCTAATAGCCCCTGCTTTTTTAACTTTTCTATGGCACTTTCGTAAACTTCTGTAATTTCTTTGTGAAAGCGCTGTTTAAAGGCACCTTTGTTTAAACCCCGTAAGAGCCTTAAACCCATAAAACAAAATTCCGCTTGCTGCTCTTTTTCAGGTATAGACTCAATATCTGCAATGGCTGAGGAAGAGGTTTTTATAGATTCTATATATTTTAAAATGGCAGGATGGTTGTAAAATCTCTTGTTGTCTATAAAAGAATGCGCTCCAGCTCCCAGGCCTAAATACTCCTTATAAGTCCAGTACCCAAGATTATGCCTACATTCCCGTCCAGGTAATGCGAAGTTTGAAATCTCATAGTGCATATAGCCCTGATGAGATAATATCTCTATGGCTTTATAATACATCTTCCGCTCATCATCATCCGACGGAAGGTCAAGCCTTCCCTCCTTATGCCATTTATAAAACTTGGTTCCATCTTCCAGAGATAAAGCATAGCATGAGATATGCTCCGGCAAAAATTTTAATACTCGCCTTAAAGTTTCTTCAAAATCTTCAGGTCGCTGATCGGGAAGGCCGAAAATTAAATCTACATTGATATTATCAAATCCCACATCTCGAGCCGCACCGAAATTTTTTTCAAAATCCTCTACAGTATGAATTCTGCCCATTATATTGAGTAACGAATTTTGATAAGCTTGAAGGCCAATGCTCAGTCGATTTACTCCCAGGGTTTTTAATAAGTGTAGCTTTTCTAAAGTTAATGTTCCAGGATTTGACTCAATAGTAATCTCCGCATTCTTAGCTATATTAATATTTTTATAGAGGTCGTTTAAAATGCAAAAAAGCTGATTGTCCGTTAAGACAGTTGGAGTCCCTCCACCGATATATACTGTACCCGCACTATATCCACAATTTTTAAGATTTGAGATTTCTCTTTTTAGCGCATCTATATATTCCGGTATCAGCTCTAGAGTTTCAAAGGAGTTAAAATCACAGTAATTGCACTTTCTTATGCAAAAGGGTATATGAATGTATAATCCTATTGTCTTCATGGCATTTACTCCATTTTTAAAACCGCCATAAATGCCTCTTGTGGCAACTGCACATTGCCTATTTGGCGCATGCGCTTTTTGCCTTCTTTTTGCTTTTCTAAAAGTTTCTTTTTCCTAGTAATATCACCGCCGTAACATTTTGCCAGCACATTTTTTCTCAGTGCCTTTACAGTTTCTCTAGCAATAATTTTACTGCCTATAGCCGCCTGAATTGCAATTTCGAACATCTGTCTCGGTATAACTTCTTTCAATTTTTCCGTTATCTGGCGAGCACGGCTGTATGCCTTATCTTTGTGCACAATAAATGAAAGGGCATCAACAACTTCACCGTTTAATAAGATGTCCAGTTTTACCATATCAGATCTCTTGTAGCCCGAAAGCTCGTAGTCCAGCGAAGCATAGCCTCGGGTTCTGGACTTTAGCTGATCAAATAGGTCATATATTATTTCGGAAAGGGGCATTTCATACCTTAAAATAACCCTTTTCTCAGTAACGTATTCCATAGTTTTCATGGTACCGCGCTTTTCCTGGCACAATTCCATGACTTGCCCTACGTATTCTGTTGGCAGCATTATGGAAGCATCCACGTAAGGTTCTTCTATATATGCTATTTCGGCAGGATCAGGAAAATTGGTGGGATTGTCCACATCAATTGTATCACCATTAGTCTTGGTTATTTTATAAACTACGCTGGGGGCAGTTGTAATGAGATTTAGATTGTATTCTCTTTCCAAGCGCTCCTGGACTACATCCATATGCAACAATCCCAAAAAACCGCATCTAAATCCAAACCCCAGTGCAGCAGAGGTTTCTGCTTCAAAAAATAGCGATGCATCATTGAGCTGCAATTTCCCTAGTGCTTCTTTTAAATCTTCATATTCTTCACCTTCTGCAGGATACATGCCGCAAAATACCATAGGCACAGCCTTTCTATATCCTGGCAAAGGTTTGTCCGCAGGCTTTTGGGCATCTGTAATGGTATCACCCACTCTTGTATCAGTCACGTTTTTTATGCTTGCAGCAATATAGCCTACCTGACCTGCTTCAAGACGATCAACTGGCTGCATGTCAGGATTTAAAATGCCTATCTCTGTGACCTCGAAAGTCCTGCCTGTTGACATCATTTTAATCAATTGCCTTGGCCGCACACTTCCATCCATTATTCGCACAAAGGCCACAGCGCCTTTATATGAATCATATAGAGAGTCAAAAATAAGAGCCCGCAAAGGCTTATCATTGGATCCTTCAGGAGGTGGAATAAACTTTACGATGGCCTCCAAGACTTCTTTTATGCCCAAACCCTGTTTTGCAGAAGTCAGCACTGCATTTTGTACATCAAGGCCTATTATTTCTTCAATTTCACGCTTAGCCTCTTCGGGCTCAGCACTCGGCAAGTCTATCTTATTTATGACCGGTATAATTTCTAAATTATTCTCAAGAGCAAGATACGTATTTGCTAAGGTTTGTGCCTCTATCCCCTGACTTGCATCAACTACAAGCAATGCACCCTCACAAGCAGCAAGGCTTCTTGAGACTTCATAACTAAAATCCACATGACCGGGCGTATCTATGAGATTTAAAAGATATTCTTGCCCATCATCAGCTTTATATATCATCCTGACCGCTTTGGCCTTTATGGTAATACCTCTTTCTCTTTCTAATTCCATTTTATCAAGCACCTGTTCTTCCATTTTTCTATCAGAAATGGTGCCTGTATACTCTAAAAGCCTATCGGCCAGAGTAGATTTGCCGTGATCAATGTGAGCAATGATGCAGAAATTCCTGATTCTCTCCCGAGGTATAGACATCGTGTTCCTCCTCTTTACATTTAGCTTTAGATTCAATTATACATATTGGCAGTTTTTTTATCAAGATTTAGCCGTTCCTGCAACATTACCCCGGTAGGAATCATAGAGTTGATTGTGAAAGTTTTTCCATTTATCATGAAACTAATCTGTCCTCTGCAGGCAACCATATTGCCTATTTTATAATACTTTTGAAGTTTTATGTTGCTGCCTAAGACTGTAAAACTATATACCCGGTCCTCTTGAAAATCAAAGTCGAAACTTTGCGGTCTCAAGTCAAGGCCCATAGTATTATATAAGCCTTTTTCAGCAACGCGAACACCAATTGTCAGCAGTAAAATAAAAATAATAACTAGTGTGATTAAATCTTTATAAATCATACACAATTCCTCTGTTTGTTCTAATATTTTTGATTAAGCTTTCCAAGATTTAGCTTAAACCATTTTTGCGTTTTTCATTCGGCTATGGATAATTCTTTTACTGCATCTGCCAGAACTTCTGCAAATACTTTTGCAGAAGCCAGCGCCTCCTCCATAGTATTGCCGTGACTTCCGATTTCTAAAAGTATGGCTTTGTTTGATACGTGCTGGTTGAATCGCTCGCTTCTTAAATCTAGGCCTCGTGATATTCCCGGATAACGCTGCTCTAACTTATCATTTAAGAAATTTGCAAATCGATAGTTTTCCTTCCAATTTGGATGGGGAAAAGTCTTATCAGTACCTACGACTAGCAAAAAACGCGCATATGTAGCACCATCGATTTTAACAGTTGTTATTTCCCTTGCTTTTTGCAGATCAGATACTGGTGCATCTCGGTGAAGGTCAATAACTATTTTTATGGAAGGATTTTGTTTTAATACCCCCTCAACCGTCTTTAGGGAATTGGCATATGAGGTCATATATGTAGGAATATCATGGAAGGTTTTATTGTGGATTGTGGGCACATTTAGTCGATTTAATTCATCGGCCAAAACCTCTCCTACCTTAACCATATTGAAGTTTACATCCTTTGTGTGATAGGTATTATCAGGCGTATATTTAAATTTTTCTGATGGCGTGTAACTTTCAGTAGTATGAGTGTGATAGATGAGTACTAGCGGATCACCTGATACGTGAGGTAGCTTTTCAACTTCAATATCTTCAGGCTCTTTTATTTCCGACGGCGACAGATTTTCCGAAGTTTCATGCTCATTTTCATACTCTTGAAAGCCTTGGGGCAGCTCCACTCCAGGGGTCATTGCTGTTTCTGTATTAATTAAACTTATCAATGGCAGATGCATAACAAAATAAGTTTCGGGATTTAACAGATCCACATTTGTAAGTATCCTGGAAAAATTGCCTATTGCGCTTTTGTAATCGATGACGACTTTTTTTTCTTTGTTAACAGTTTCCAGTGCCGGTAATCCTAAACAAAGTATTCTTTCAAACAAGTTACTGTTAATTTTATGTACTAAACTCTGCTCGCCTTTTGTTTCTAAATTGGCCATTGCCACAATGGTTTTACGGTTTTGGTAGGAAAAAACTGTAAAACATAGAGTCAACGCTATAGCAATTATGAATAACATTAATTTCTTGATTTTTATTACTTTAATTTTTATCAAGCTTATCACCCTCTCAATAAGCATATTCACGTACATAAAAAAAAATGAGGCAAAGTTTAGCCCCATTATTGCAAAAAGGTGCTCACCTCATCATATTCAATTCCCGGGTGAAGAGCTAAATTTAAGCCTCCTGATAAGGTTTTGGCTGTATTGTCAATTAAAGCATCTATTTCTTTTGGCGTAACTACTAATTCACCTACAAAGGGTTTCATTACCTCACGAATTAAATTGTATTTTTCTTCTCTGTCCAACTCTTCCAGAAGCTTGTAAAAATCGCTGCCCGGTTTGGCTTGTCGGGCAAATTGACCGATGAGCATGTCCAAAGTATCATTGGCCATTGTAGCCGCATCCACAACTGTTGGGACCCCTATAGCGATTACTGGTACTCCCATGCTTTCACGTGTTATACCCATACGCTTATTGCCAACACCGGAACCAGGATATACACCTGTATCTGCAATTTGTATGGTGGTGCTTATGCGCTCCATGCTTCTGGAAGCCAGTGCATCAATGGCAATAATCATGTGAGGTTTGACTTTTTCAACTATACCGCGGATAATATCGCCGGTTTCTATCCCAGTTATCCCCAAAACTCCCGGCGCAAGTGCGCAGACTGGCCTGATGCCTTTTTTTGTGTTAAACTGGCCAGGCATATATTCTATTAAATGTCGTGTAACAATTAGTTTTTCTATGACTTTAGGTCCTAGAGAATCGGGAGTAACATTCCAATTCCCGAGGCCAACGACGAGGACAGTTGCATCCCTGGGTATGTCAATCATTTTTTCAAGTTCGTCAGCTAGATTTTTGCTTACTTCTTCAGTAAGAGCAGGATCCTTCTCTTTTAGCCTGGGCACTTCTAAAGTAACATAGTTGCCTATGGGCTTTCCCATTGCTTTTGCCCCTTGCTCATCTACTATTCTGACCCTGCTTATTGTCATTTGCTTCGACTTTTCAGTATCAACTATTACTCCCGGAATTTGTTCTTGGCCCACAAGTTCTCTTGCTTCTAAAGCAAGATCAGTACGTATGTTTATGATCAACCGCCTCCTTATCGAAGTTCAGTTGGCACAAAGGCGTCAATTATACCTATTACCAATGAAGCTAGCAATGCTCCCCACCAAGTTACATTCATGGCAGGAACTAAATACTGAGCAAAATATATTACAACTGCTGCAGTGATAAAACCTACTATCCCACGACTTTGCGGTGAGACTTTCTCACCAAGCAGACTTTCAGCTATAAAACCTAAAATTGCAATAACTATGGCAGCAATTAAGGCGCCTGTAAAGCCCGCCACTTTAAAACCCGGAAGAATAAAACTAACCAACATCAACACCAACGCTGAAACTATAAACCTTATTATCATTCCTATCATAAACTGCACCTCCATTTTTATTTCATTTATTATATTAACCGCTAATAATTCATAATATACCCGCGAGCAACTTTCTATTATTTTATCAATATTATCGCATAGTGTAAAATAATTGT
>NZ_JAFFJA010000059.1 GCF_021991635.1 Tepidanaerobacter sp. GT38 | reverse complement strand
ACTTGACAGGGGGCAGTTCATAAGCTTTAAAGCAGTTTTTTTTTGTTTTTATCTCAGTCATAATAATTAAAAGCTGTAAATATAAATTTATAAAGAGGAGGACAAGAAGGTGAAAGGGATACATATCAGAAAAAACTTAGAAGCTATTTTGGAAAACGAAATACTACCTATATTACCTCTTCATATAGCTCAATTGATAATGTCTATAAATTTAGAACACCTATCAAAGTTGGAGGAAATCAGATTAAGAGTTTTCAAACCTTTAATACTTGTAGTAAACTCTAAAGATTATATGCTGACTCATGATGGAAAAATAACTCAAGATTACAGTCAAGCTTATTATTTGACTAGAGAAGATATATTTAAAACCTTCCATTTTATAAGTCAATATTCAGTTTATTCATTTGAGGAAGAATTGAAAAATGGCTATATAACTATTTCAGGTGGTCATAGAGTCGGTTTTTCAGGTCAAGTAATTTTAGAAAATAACGCTATAAAGACTATAAGAAATATTTCAAGCATAAATATAAGAATTGCTAAAGAAGTGATAGGGGCAGCAGACAGAGTAATGCCTTACATAATTGACAATGGAAAGGTGCTAAATGCACTTATAATATCGCCTCCTAAAGCTGGAAAAACGACACTTTTAAGAGACATCGTGAGGCAGCTCAGTAATGGAGTGGATAGTCTAGGTATCAATGGCTTAAATGTAGGGCTCGTAGATGAACGATCAGAAATTGCCTGCTGCTATGAGGGAGTCCCTCAAAATGATGTGGGCATAAGAACAGATGTTCTCGATGGCTGTCCAAAAGCAAAGGGAATAATGATACTTCTCCGCTCAATGTCACCAGATTTAATTGCCACTGATGAAATAGGAAAAAGTGAAGATGCCTTGGCAATAGAAGAGGCTATAAATGCAGGTGTTGCCATATTAACTACTGCACACGGCTTGGATCTAGATGATATAAAAAAGAGGCCTGCCATAAGAAAGCTGATAGAAAGATGCTTTTTTGATAGATATATTATCTTGAGTAAAAAAATGGGCCCTGGGAACATAGAAGCCATACTGGAAAGTACAACTGGCAAAAATATGCTAAAAACTGTGAAGGAGGGAAACAAATGTGGCTGAAACTGATAGGAGGAATAATTGTTATTGTTTCTTCCAGTATGATAGGGTTTATAATAGCTGGCAACTTCAAAAACAGGCCTAAAACATTGAGAAATCTGCAGGTGGCACTGTCTATGCTTGAATCTGAAATAAATTATGGTCATTCGCCGCTGCCACAGGCTTTTAGAAGTATAAGTAAAAAATGTGAAGAAGATGTCGCCAGACTTTTTGATTTAGCAGCCAAAGAGCTGTCTTCACGAAAGGGTCTAACTGCCAGTGAAGCGTGGGAAAGGTCTTTAAAAGAATTATTTAAAAACTCATACATTACAGAAAATGATTTTGAAATCTTAATGGCTTTTGGTAAATATCTGGGTTCTACAGATAAAGAAGATCAGATAAAAAATATAAGGTTAGCGTTAAACAATTTAAGACAACAAGAGATAAGCTCAATCCGCGAAAAAGAAAAAAATGAAAAAATGTGGAGATATTTAGGCGTGTTATCGGGTATTATGATTTTCTTATTATTATTTTAAGCAAAAGAGGTGTTAAAGTGGAAGTAGATATTTTGTTTAAGATTGCCGCTATCGGTATTGTAATTTCGATTTTAAGTAAGGTATTGGACGAAGCTGGAAGAAAAGAACAAGCCCAAATGACTACTCTTGCAGGCGTGGTAATTGTCTTAATGATGGTGATACAACTCGTCAGCCAGCTTTTTTACAATGTAAAAACTATGTTCCAGCTTTATTAGGAGGATCTTTATGGAAATAATCCAAATTGTGGGACTCTGTGTCGTCACAACAATACTGGTAGTACTTTTACGAGAGGATAGACCCGAAATAGCTTTACAAATGAGCATAGTCGTAGGGGTTATAATACTGCTTCGCATGATTAATCAAATTCTTGCGATTGTTGAGTATTTAAGAGATTTATCTTTGAGAGCTAATATCAGCAATTTATACATTTCTACTGTTTTTAAAATTATTGGAATAGCTTATATTGCAGAATTTGGTTCTCAAATATGTAAAGATGCTGGTTCACACTCAATTGCGTCAAAAATAGAATTCAGTGCAAAAGTTTTCATTCTAGTTTTGTCATTTCCCGTTTTGATGGCAGTTATGGATTTGATAATTAAAATCCTTCCTTGAATGGAGGTTTAAAATTTTTGAAAAGACCGTTAGTTTTCATCATCATAATAATATATTTGTGTATTTCAACAAATATAGTTTTGGCCAACGACAAAATTAATGACGAAATTATACAAAGACAATATGAGGTAATAGACAAAGCTGAATTTGATACTTTTATAAAACAATTAAATTCCACCTATCAAGACTACATGCCACAATATGGCCTAGACGACTTGGTGAAAATCATAAGAGGGCAAAAAAATTATGACTTTAAAAATTTAATAAGAGGCACAGCAAGATACTTTTTTCGTGAACTTTCCGCAAACGTGCGCTTATTAGGTGAACTTATAATTTTATCAATAATTTGTGCTGTTTTTAAAAATATACAAAGTGCTTTTCAAAGCGATAATATTGGAAAAGTAACCTATGCTGTTACCTTTCTTGTGCTGATAGTGATTGCTATTCAAAGTTTTGATATAGCTTTAAATGTTGCAAGGGAAACCATTGACAAAATGGTAAGTATCATTCAGGCGTTAATGCCAGTAATTTTATCACTGCTAGCTTCCATGGGAGGCCTGACCTCAGTTGCAGTTTTTAATCCCCTAATATTTATAGCCATATCCGTCACAAGTACGTGGATCAGAACTATCCTCCTTCCAATTATTTATTTCGTAGCTGCATTAGGGCTTATAAGCAATGTTTCTAACCGATTTCATGTATCGGCATTGTCATCTTTTTTAAAACAAATATGTGTTTTTCTGTTAGGGCTTTTCCTAAGTGTATTTTTGGGCATCTTAGTTGTTCAAGGGGCTGCTGCTTCAGTGGTAGACGGAATATCCATACGAACTGCCAAATTTGCTTCAAAAAACTTTATACCCATAGTAGGTGGTATATTTTCTGATACTGTGGATACTGTCGTAGGCTGTTCTTTGATTCTAAAAAATGCTATCGGATTTACAGGGTTAGTAGTAATTTTTTTAACAATTTTATTTCCTGTAATTAAAATTCTTGCAATGGTATTTATATATAGATTAGCAGGGGCTATTATACAGCCTCTTGGAGAAGAAGCGATGGTAAAGTGTTTAAACGAAATGGCCGGCAATTTAACATTTGTTGCAATTACTGTAAGCTCTGTGGCGCTGATGTTTTTTGTGGCAGTTACGGTAATTATTGCTTCGGGAAATATAACCCTTATGATGAGGTGATGCAATGGTTGGTGCTCTAAGCCAATGGATTAGACAAATTATCATGGTGGTTATGTTTGCGGCCTTTGTTGACTTTTTAATACCCGAGAACAGCTTTTTAAGGTATGTAAAAGTCTTTTTAGGTCTCTTAGTGATGATTGCAATCATAAATCCCCTTATACCTTTGTTTCATAATAGTTTGTCTTTTGACGATATTCCTATTGTATATGAAAATTTTGTGGATAACAAAAGTATAGCAACTATGTCAGAAATTATAAACCAAAACAACAGTCAAATGACTATTGCACAGTACAAAGCAAACGTTGAAAAATACATTTTTCAAAAAATAACCGATCTAACCTCATATAATATAAAAAATGTGTCAGTGAAAATAGACGAAGATGTTTCTAGCAACAACTTTGGAAAAATAACATATGTAAAAATCGCATTAACTAAAAGTCCAACTGATGACGTAAACCCAAAAGGGAAAATATTGATTGAAAAAATAAAAATCGGCGATGAATTATCAGAGTCAAGTAATTTTATAGAAAAGCCTAATACGGAGTTTAGGGATATAATAAATTATTTAGTATTAACCTTTGATATTCCCGAAACCAATATTTATATAAGCTTGGAGGATTGAACATATGGCATCAAATAATAATTTAAAAACAATTATAGAATGGATTAAAAATCCCAAAAATAAAATCATATCTAAATTTATGTTTCTATTTACTCTTGGGTTGCTGTTGTTGTCTTTAGGCAAATTTTTAACTGCGAGTGATAACCTGCAAAGCAATAGTGAATACTTAAAGTCATCTGATATTATAGAGCAGAACATGGCGCAAGAAAATATATCTTATGAGGATAAGTTAGAAAGACAACTAACTGAATTGTTGCGTCAGGTAAAAGGTGTAGGCGATGTTAGTGTCATGATAACTCTTGAAGATGAAACTTTAATTGAACCTGCCTTTAATACAGTTAATACCGAAAAGACATCTGAGGAAAAAGATAATGAGGGAGGTGTTAGGACAATAATTGAAAAACAGACTAATCAACAGGTTGTGCTCCTTAGAAGAAATGGTGAAGAAGAAGCTGTAGTTTTAAAGAAAACTGCCCCAAAAATAAAAGGTGTACTTATTGTGGCAGATGGAGCTTCATCATCGAATATTAGAGAAAAGATTATGAAATCAACAGCAACACTTTTAGATATACCAATTTATAAAATAAGCGTATTAGAAAAATAAATGTCATTGTCTTTGGCAAGAAGCTCATAAATTAGTTTTATTTACGGGAGGGAAAAGGGGTGTCCTTTGTGATACGCAAAAGAACGATTTTGATATTTGTATTTGCTTTTATACTGGTGATGTCTGTTTACATGATGTTCTTAGGCAACTTTCCGAAAGTAGTATATGAAAAAGAATTAGATTCTGATGATTTGGAAAAAGTTTCAACTTCCACTTCCAATGATGATCAGATTGTGCCGGCTGTTAAAAATCTAGAAAGCGACTTTTTTATAGAGTACAAATTGGAAAGAGACCGATTAAGAGGTCAAGAAGCTGATTATTTAAAGGAGCTTATAAATAATCCTAATGCCAGTGCAGAATCGAAAGAAAAAGCACAGCAGGAATTAATAGCACTTTCCCAAAAGGTGGAAAAGGAGATGATTGTGGAGAATCTAATAAAGGCAAAAGGTTTTGAGGACGCGGTGATTTTCTTTTCAGATGAATACGTAAATATAGTAATTAAAACCGATGGGCTTTTGCAAAAAGATATTGCACAAATCACGGATATAGTTACAAAGACAACAGGTTTTCCTATAGATAAAATTACCATTATTGAAAGAAAATAGGGTGTGTCAATTGTATAAATCTATATATTTTGCTATAATATTGTCAGGTTAATACCATCTGGAAGGAGAAAGAAAATGAGCAATCCAGAATACAACAATGAGAAAGGTTCAATAAAAATTGCTGATGATGTTGTAGGTGTAATTGCAGGTCTCGCTGCTACGGAAGTAGAAGGAGTTGCGGGAATGAGCGGAGGAATTGTTGGAGGAATAGCTGAAATTCTTGGCCGAAAAAATTTATCAAAAGGTGTTAAAGTTGAAGTTAGTGAAAAGGAAGCTAAGGTAGATTTATATATGATTATTAACTATGGTGTTAGAATACCAGATGTGGCATGGAATGTTCAGGAAAACGTGAAAAAAGCCATTGAAAACATGACAGGCTTATCTGTTGTAGAAGTGAATATACATATACAAGGTGTTAGTTTTGGGACTTCAGCAAAGGAAGAAAATGGAAAATAACATAATACCCCCTGATTGAAGCTTTTCAGGGGGTTAATTTCCTTTGAAAGGAGCTTTTAGTTATGAGAATTTTCGAAAGAATTGCTGTTGCTGTTTTTACATTGTTGGCTATAATAGTTGGTATTGCACTTATTCTTATTTCTGCTGAGCTAATTGGTTTGCAGTATTTTAGTACAAGCATATCAACACTGTATGGCAACTTGGAAACCGGTGTTGGTGGTATCGCATTGTTGATATTGAGTTTTAGTTATTTGGTTTATACTTTTAAATCCAGAGGGGTTCCTGAAGCCGTGGTCAGAAACGGTGAACTGGGAAAAGTATGTATTACATTAGGAGCCGTTGAAAATATAGTACAAAAAGTTCTACGAGATGTTGAAGAGGTGAAGGAATCAAGAATATATATAAAAAAGCAAGAGGATGGTGTATCAATTACTATAAAAGTTACAGTTAATTATGATGTCATTATTCCTGATCTGGCTTTGGAATTGCAAAAGACGATCAAAGATTATGTAGAATCTACAGCAGGAATTTCTGTTAAAAATGTGCGCATAAGTGTCAATAATGTTTCAAATCAGACTAAACAAAAGTAGTTAAATGAGAGGTGAAACAGGTGGATTATTTGCAAAAGTTTTGGCAGGAACGTCGAAGGGAAATAATTGGGGGAATTGTAGGCCTTATTATTGGTATCATAATTATCACATTAGGTTTTTTCAAAACGATTTTCGTCATTTTATGTACTGTATTGGGATATTATATAGGCAAGAATGTAGATAAAAAAGATGATATACTCAATTTACTTGATAAAATATTACCACCAGGTAATAGATAAATAGATAAGGAGTGCCTTTCTTGAGCAGAAAAATTGCAAGAGAACAAGCATTTAAAATACTTGTTGCCATAGATGTTGGCAATAATACAATTGAAGAAGCATCAGAAATTGTAATAGGCTCATTAAAAGACGATGATCAAAAATCATTTGTATTTAGAGAAGTAAACGGTGTTTTAGAAAATTTATCAAGCATTGATAAAATGATTAACAAGTATTCAGAGGATTGGACTGTTAACCGCATGGCTTCTACAGATAGAAATATATTGCGCCTTGCGGTATATGAAATACTTAATTGTCCGGATATACCTGTCAGTGTTACTATAAATGAAGCTGTTGAAATCGCGAAAAAATATGGCGATGAAAATTCGTATAAATTTATCAATGGATTATTAGGGGCAATAGCCAACGATTGTCCACCGAAATGAAAAAATCACCTCTCTTTTTGGAGGAGACCAATTTGAAACCTGTTTTTACTGTAAGTGAAGTCAATTATTTTATAAAGAATCTAATTGACAGCAATCAGATTTTAAGGCAAGTATACATTAGAGGAGAAATTTCAAATTTTAAATATCATGATATATCAGGTCACATGTATTTTACTTTAAAGGATGAAAAGTCCCAAATTCGATGTGTAATGTTTAAAAACTGTAATAGGTTACTTCCTTTTGTGCCGGAAAACGGCATGAATGTAATTGCTTTTGGATTTATAAGCGTATTTACCAGAGACGGCCAATATCAGCTGTATATAGAAGATTTGCAGCCTGATGGCATAGGTGCTTTATACATAGCTTTTGAAAAATTGAAAGCGCACCTTGAGAAAGAGGGCCTTTTTGCACCCGAAAGAAAAAGGATGCTTCCATTTTTGCCTAAAAGAATAGGCTTGATAACATCGCCTACGGGTGCGGCAATAAGAGATTTATTAACTGTGATAAAACGGCGCTTTCCAAATGTTAATATTGTAATTGCCCCAGTGCTGGTTCAAGGCAAGGACGCTGCAGACGAAATCAGCTCTGCCATATCCGAATTAAATAGTTTTGAGGATATAGACGTTATTATAGTAGGCAGGGGCGGTGGTTCCATAGAGGAGTTATGGGCTTTTAATGAAGAAAAGGTAGCGAGGGCAATTGCAAATTCGAGAATTCCTGTGATTTCTGCAGTGGGTCATGAAACTGACTATACCATTGCCGATTTTGTTGCTGATAAAAGAGCACCCACTCCTTCAGCTGCAGGTGAAATGGTAATACCAGAAAAGCGAATATTAAAAAATGAATTAAAGCATCTCAGTTTAAGGTTAGTCAACGGTTTTTATAATTTTATTGGTGAAAAAAGGCAAAAGCTAGAATATCTAAAAATGTCCCCGGTATTTAAAAGACCTCAAACATATATAGTTAATTGTAGATTGGTGATAGAAGAATTATTGGGCAGGTTAAACAAAGACACCAATTACTACATAACCAAACAGAAGTCAATTCTCAGTAATAGCATTTCAAGGCTTGAAGCTTTAAATCCTTTGTCTACACTAAAGCGAGGCTACAGCATTTGTATCAATAATTGTACCAATAAAGTTGTAAAAAAAATTGCTGATGTTAATAAAGGCGATTGTATCAGGGTGTTATTATCTGATGGAAACCTTTTATGTAAAGTCGACGAATGGGAAAAAAGGGGTAATGCCAGTTGACCTGTAATTATAAATATGAAGAAGCACTATCTCGCCTAGAGTATATTACCGAACAATTAGAAAAAGGTGATTTAACTTTAGATGAAGCACTTACTTTTTTTGAAGAAGGAATAAAGCTCGTTAAAATATGTTCAAAAATGTTAGATGAAGCTGAAGGTAAAATAGAGATTTTAACTAAAGATTTGGAAGGCAATATAACTATAAAAGATTTTAATGGAGGTTCGGAACTGCTTGAATGATTTTAAAAAGGAATTAGATTTTTTAGGGAAAATTGTGGAACAAGAATTAGCCAAGTTACTTCCACCAAAAGATGAATATCCCCCCAAACTTCATGAAGCTATACATTATAGCACTTTCGCAGGTGGAAAGAGACTTCGGCCTATTATGGTTATGAAAGCAGCAGAGCTTTTCGGAATGCCCTATGAAAAAGTAATACCAACAGCTTGCGGTATTGAAATGATACATACATATTCGCTGATTCACGATGACTTACCAGTTATGGACGATGATGATTTCCGTAGAGGCAAACCAACATGTCATAAAGTATACGGAGAAGCAGTAGCACTTTTGGCGGGAGATGCACTTTTGACACATGCTTTTGCTGCAATATCAAAAAACAGCAAAATTGAGGGGATTTGTCCTAATGCGGTGTTAGATGTAATAGAAAAGGTATCTAATGCCGCAGGAACATATGGAATGATAGGAGGTCAAACTGTCGATATTAGTTCATCAGGTAAAGCCATAGACCAAGATACGATCTTTTATATTAGCCTTCATAAAACCGCAGCTTTAATAAGTGTATCACTTTGGTCTGGAGCGAGGCTAGCAGGAGCATCTGCAAAAGACCTGGAAACGATAAAACGCTTTGGTGAAAATATCGGTTTGGTGTTTCAAATTGTGGATGATATTTTAGATGAAAAAGGTGATGAAAAAAGTTTAGGTAAACCCATAGGTAGTGATGCAAAAAATATGAAAAGTACCTTTTTTAAAGTATATGGATATGCCGGTTGTTTGGATTTGATTGACAAACTATCCTCAGAAGCTAAAGAATTAATTTCTAATTATAAAAATAACAACTTTTTCATACAGCTAACAGATTTTATTGTAAACCGCAGTTACTAACCAATATTAAGTCATGTTGAAGGGTTCTTTGATTTGTGCTATAATAATCTTCAACAAGAAACAGGTGGTACAGTATTCTAGTCAAAATCGCTCCTCCGAAGGCGGGGCTAAAAATCCGTCAAAGGGCACATCGATGAAGTTCCTAGTGCTGGCCTCTGACGCCCAGTCGGGGGCTGGTACTGGGAGTAAGGAAGATGGGGCAATCTACAAAGGCATGTAGGTGTTGACCCTACTTCCGCGGAGACCTAAGTTTGTGGCCTGATAGGACTCCTTGAAGGCTATGGCTTAGGGTGTGAACCTGCATTCGATTAAAAGTTGGGTGCAGTGTAGCCTGCCTTGAGTGAAATGGGCGGAAAAAGGTTTATCGATTAATTTGTAATTTGGCCAAATTACAAATTAATTTTTTGCCTTTGAAATCCATTTTGCAAAAGAGGCTAGGAGGAGAGGGGTTTTGGTGAGGAAATCTCCTAGACTGTCCATTTTGGGGATGGGTAGGGGATTACAGTGTGGACTAAGTGGTAATCTAGCCCTGTTATTGGCGACATAACAGTAGCGGAATTAAAGGGGAACCGTCTGTTCGGCAACGAATAGATGTCTGCTAGGGAAATCCTGCTAGACCTAAGCCACAAAATTAACCCTATCCATTACCACCTGTTTGGTTGAAAAGTGGAGGTATTTTGTTGGATATAGATTCAAAAAAGAAAAAGTCTGTTAAAAAGAATAACGGAAGTTCAAAAGCTAATTGGATTTATAAAGTTTTTATTTTAGCTTTTGGACTTTCCGTTTTTTTTAGTACTATCTCTGAATTCTTGCTAGATAAAGTAAATTTTTTAACTTCATTCTTTATTTTACTTGTCATAATCATAATAGGTATTTTTTTTGACATTATAGGAATAGCTGTTACTTCATCGAATGAGGCACCCTTTCACGCTATGGCGGCAGATAAAGTTCCTGGAGGCAAAGAAGCGGTAAGACTTGTTAGAAATGCAGACATTGTCTCGAATTTTTGCAATGATGTCATAGGAGATATATGTGGTATAATCAGCGGTGCCGCCGGTGCTGCAATCGTGCTTAAAATTACTGCTAGTGGTTACGTCAAAAACGAGGTACTTATTAGCATAATATTAACTGGAATTATTTCAACTCTAACTATTGGGGGTAAGGCATTAGGCAAAGGTATTGCAATAAAAAATTCAAAAACGGTCGTATACAGTGTTGGATTAATTTTACATAAATTAAAAAATAATATTGGAATAAATTTATTACCTGATAACACAAATAACAGAAAAAATGGCAGGAGAGAAAAAGAATGAGTAATAGCAAACAAAGATTAGATGTTTTATTGGTTAACAAAGGTATAATAAACAGTAGAGAGAAAGCCAAGGCAGAGATAATGTGTGGCAACGTATTGGTTAATGATAAAATCATTGACAAGCCAGGAACACTTGTTGATGTTAATAGCACTATAGTATTTAAAAACAAGTCTATTCCTTATGTCAGCAGGGGAGGCCTTAAGTTAGAAAAGGCTCTTGATGTATTTAATGTGGAAGTTAAAGATAAAATTGCCCTGGATGCAGGTGCATCTACAGGTGGTTTTACTGATTGTATGCTACAAAGAGGGGCAAAAAAGGTGTATGCTGTGGATGTGGGATATGGCCAGTTATCGTACACCCTTAGAGAAGATACAAGGGTTGTAGTCATGGAAAGAACAAACGTTAGGTACTTAAGGTTGGAAGATATAGGAGAGCAAGTTGATATTATTACTGCTGACTTGTCTTTTATATCTTTGACTAAAGTTTTTGAGCCCTTTTATGTATTACTTAAAGAAAATGGAGATTTGATTACACTGATAAAACCTCAATTTGAAGTAGGTAAAAGTGATGTAGGCAAAAGAGGAGTTGTTAAAGATTTTGATTTACATGTAAAAGCAATTAAAAAGGTAATAAATGATGCTAGAGAACATTATTTTTATATATGTAACCTGACATTTTCTCCCATTAAAGGCCCTAAAGGTAATATAGAATATCTTGCTCATTTTAAAAAAAGCTTAACTGATGACTTTATAGATGTAGAAAAGGTAGTTGAAGAATCACACTTTGAACTGCTTTAAAGGAATTTTTCTTTTTTTGTAGAAATGTAGTATAGTTATGGTAAAGTGTTATTACAGTATTTAAGAAAGGTTTGAAAATGGATATTTTGTCTTATATAATTTTTGGTGCATTAATAGGGATTTTTTTAACAATTGTCCTTATCAAATATATACAAAGGTGGAAACTGAAAAAGAGGCTCCAAAAAGCCAAAAAAAGTGAGTATGAAGCTATAAAGTTAATGAAAAAGTACGGATTTGAGATATTAGACTTGCAAAAAAAGTATGCATATACATTATATGTTGACGACAAACCTCATAAAGTAACAGTTAAAGCAGATATGATAGTAAAGAAGGGCAACAAAATTTATATTGCCGAAGTAAAAAGCGGCGATAAAGTGACATCTCCTAGATACACTGATACGCGTAGACAATTGTTGGAATACTACATGGTGTACCGGCCAAGTGGACTCATTTTAGTTGATATGGAAAAACAAAAGTTAAGAACTGTAGAGTATTCCATTTTAAATCATGATAAATCGGAATACTTTCATCGCATTATCTCGACTTCAGTCCTACTAATCATAGGGTTTATTGTCGGATTTTTAACTAGAGGAGGATAGAATGCTTACAGTAGGCATTTTTCCTAATTTACACAAAAAAAAAGTAATGAAAGTAACTAAGGGTTTAGTTAGTTGGTTTATGGCCAAAGGTTACTCTGTGAAACTTTCCAAAGAAGTTGCTCAAGTCCTCAATGTGCCGCAACTCTCAACCGATTCAGATGAGCTTATAAGCAAAATAGATTTAGCTGTTACATTAGGCGGTGATGGCACCCTTTTGGGGGTAGCGAGGCAAATTGCTCCATACAATATACCTATTCTGGGGATAAATATGGGGCATGTGGGTTTTTTAACCGAAATTGAACTTTCGGATTTATATACTGATTTGGAGCGTTTTAATAGAAAGGAATACCATATTGACGTCCGAATGATGTTAGAAGCTAAAGTTGTCCGCGATAAGCAAGTTTTAAAAGAATTGTTGGCTCTTAACGATGTGGTCATAACTAAGGGGCCTTTTGCAAGGCTCATACGCCTTAAGACTTATGCTAATGAGGCTTATGTGGATACTTATCCGGCTGATGGTCTAATTATTTCCACTCCTACTGGTTCTACCGCTTATTCTTTATCGGCTGGAGGCCCTATAATAAAACCAGATATGGACCTTTTGCTGCTAACTCCAATTTGCCCTCATACACTTCAAAGCCGTTCGATTATTTTATATAAAGATGATGTAATTAAAGTGAAAGTGCTGGCAGATCATAATGAAGTTATGCTGACAGTAGATGGTCAGCAAGGTTACAAGTTGTTGCCTGAAGATACAATTATAGTTAATAAATCTTCTTTTACAACCCAATTAATACGCATTAAAAAAAGAAGTTTTTATGACGTGCTTCGAAAAAAATTAAGTGAATAAACAGACCCTAAAAAGACACGGGGGGATATGTTATGAAACAAAAGAGACATATTAAGATTCGTGAAATAATACGAGAAAAACCTGTAGAAACTCAGGAAGAGTTAGCAGAGGAATTAAGAAAAGCGGGTTTTAATGTAACTCAAGCTACAGTGTCTAGAGATATAAAAGAACTAAGGCTCATTAAGGTTTTACGGGACAATCAAAAATATTGTTATGCTGAACCTGAGCGAACTTCACTATCTTCAGATAGATTGCTAAGAATTTTTAAAGAATCCATTCTAAGCTTTGCTTCATCAGAAAATCTTATTGTAATAAAAACGTCTTCAGGAACAGCTTCAGCCGTAGCTGAGGCAATTGACAGTCTTAATTGGAACGAAATATTAGGCACTATTGCTGGCGATAATACGATTTTAGTTGTCGCTGAGTCAAAAAAAGTAGTCAAAGATATTTTGGAGAGGTTTGAAGAAATTTTGAGATAAGGAGGCAAATTAAATGCTCCTTAACCTCTGCATTAAGGATTATGCCCTAATTGACAATGTATCTATTTCCTTTGGACCAGGGTTAAACATTCTAACCGGCGAAACCGGAGCAGGTAAATCAATTATTATTGATGCAATTAATCTTATAATCGGGGAAAGGGCTTATACTGATTTTATCCGCACAGGAAAACAAAATGCCAGTGTTGAAGCAGTATTTGAATATGAAGATGATGCCGTCGATGAAATTTTAAAAGAATACGGTATAGAACCGGAAGATAACACACTTATTATAACTAGAGAAATAAATGCCCAAGGGAGAAGTATTTCCAGATTAAATGGCAAAATGGTCCCAGTTTCTGCACTTAAACGTGTAGGTAAGTTAATTGTTGATATACATGGTCAACATGAGCATCAATCTTTGCTCGATAGCAAAAATCATATGAGAATTTTAGACCTACTAGGGGATGAAGATATATCCAAATGCAAGGCTGAAGTTAATAGGCTTTACAAAAAATATTGTCAGATCCAAAAACAAATTAACGAGTTGGAAAAAAGACATTTAGAGTTTAGCAGAGAACAGGATAGGTTAAGATACGAGCTTGACGAATTAGAAAAAGCTCAACTAAAACCTGATGAAGACATCTCTTTACAAGAGGATAAAAAAATTTTGGAAAATGCTGAGAAGATTTATGGCGCTTTAGAATTCGCATACAATGCTTTATATCAAGGTTTTGAAGATCTATCTGTAATTGACGGACTTAGTAAGATTATCGATAGTTTAGAAAAGATAGTCGGAATTTATGCCCCGGTAGAAAGTATTACTGAATCTCTAAAAAATATTTTATATGAATTAGAAGACATATCATCGAGTTTGCGCAACCTTAGAGATTCAATAGATTTTGATGGCTCAAAGCTCGATTTATTAAATAAAAGGTTAGAGCTGCTCGATAGACTTAAGTCAAAATACAACAAAAGTTTACCAGAACTTATAGATTACAAAGCTCAAATTGCTGCTGAATTAGACAATGCTTTTAATGTAACTGAAGAAATCGATGAATTAAAAACAATGCTTTACAACATAGAATCAGAACTTGGCAAAAGTGCTAATGAGTTACATAAAAAAAGACATAGGGTAGCAAATCATTTAGAAGAAAGTATTGCTAAAGAATTAAAAGACTTAGCCATGAAAAACGTAAAATTCAAAGTAGACATTAGAGTAAAGAATAGCCCAAATGGAATTGATTTGAATGGAGAAAAGGTATCAGTAACAGAAAACGGCATAGATGAAGTAGAATTTTTAATATCAACAAACCCAGGAGAACCATTAAAGCCTTTGGCGAAAATTATTTCAGGCGGCGAGTCTTCACGCATAATGTTAGCATTAAAAAGTATTATAGCTAAAGTTGATAACATTTCATGTTTAATTTTTGATGAGATAGATACGGGTATTGGAGGCAGAACAGCGCAGGCTGTAGGTGAAAAGCTTTCAAAAATTGCAAGGAATCATCAAATATTGTGCGTAACACATTCGCCGCAAATTGCAAGCATTGGAGATTACCATTATTTAATAAAAAAAGAAAGCAAAGGTGAACATACATCAACAAAAGTATACTGCATTGAAGGTGAAGATAGAATAAATGAACTTGCAAGAATGCTTGGTGGTGCAGAAATTACAAAAAACACCATAACTCATGCTCAGGAAATGCTAAACATGGCAAAAAAATTAAAAAAAGGTTAAGTGCGTCAAACTCTATTTTTTATTTATTAAGCCTTACAATAGTTGTGAGGCTTTTTGTTTTGCAAAAATTGACTCCCCATAGTTTCGTATAAAAAGATTTTGTTAAGGTTATCTTATTATCCGTAGGAAGGTTATTTTTTTATTATGTTATTTTACGGATTTTAAAGTGGGGAGTGAAAGCTTTGCAAAGAAACAGATTAAATAAATTAATAAAGTTTTTTTTATTAATAATAATTGTAATTACATCCGTTCTAAATATTTTTATTAGTGACTTGCCAGAAGAAATAAAAATAATCGAAGGAAAAGAACAAACACTGGAAATAAAAGTTCCAATGACTTTGCAATTGTTATGCAAATCCCCATTTTTTATAAATGGTAATTATATAAACGATAGACTTACAATAAGTTTAAACGAACCTCTGGTTTTAAAATCTTCTAATCTGGGAACATATGATTTAGAATTTAGATTTTTAGGCTTGATTCCAGTAAAAAGGTTAAAGGTTCACGTATTACCTGAAACCCGCGTTGTTCCTGGTGGACATTCCGTCGGGGTAAAACTTCGGCCCAATGGAGTAATAGTAGTGGGCTTGGCGTCTGTAATTGATGAAAATGGTAAGACACATCAGCCGGCTAGAGATGCAGGTATACAAGTTGGCGATACAATCGTAATGATAAATAATCAAAAGATCCACCAGGCTGAAGATCTGTCAAGAATAATAGATAAGCAGAAAACCGTAGACCTTGTTGTCAAAAGAAATGGAGAAATATTAAATATAAAATTAGATCCCGTGAAAAACAATTTAGGCTATTATCAGATTGGACTATGGGTCAGAGATATAACCGCAGGAGTTGGCACGTTGACCTTTTATGATCCAAAAACTAATTTTTATGGTGCATTAGGTCATATAATCGCTGATGCTGATACAGGAAAAATAATAGAAGTAGGTGAAGGTGAAATAATACGGGCAAGGGTTTCGTCAATAACGCCAGGCAAAAAGAACCAGCCAGGTGAAAAGCGAGGAGTTTTTGTCAATGAGGACGAGATTATAGGCAATATAGTTGCAAATACGCCTTTTGGTATTTTTGGACAGGCTTATAACTCCTTTAAAAATCCATATTACGACTTACTTCCTGTTGCTACCATAAACCAAGTGCAAGAAGGTAAGGCAAAGATTCTTACGGTAATTGAAGACGAAAAAATACAGGAATTTGATATTGAAATACAAAAGATTATAAGGCAATCTTATCCAAATGATAAAGGAATGATAATTAAAATAACCGATGAAGAACTTATTGCAAAAACCGGTGGCATTATACAAGGTATGAGTGGAAGTCCCATAATTCAAAACGGGTATATAGTTGGGGCTGTAACCCATGTTTTTGTAAATGATCCTACAAAAGGATATGGTATTTTTTTAGAATGGATGCTAAATGAAATAAATAGCGTAAATAGCCGTGAAAAAATATAAATAAAAAACAATTTTTGTTATAGAAGGAGGAAAATTCCAGAGTTTGTCGAATTATTCATTTGTTGGCAATATTTATTTAAGGGGGGTCTTTTATGTTAGAAGGGCAAAAAATAAAATTGTTAATTGTTGACGACAACAAAGAGTTTTGTAATTTAGTGGTGGAGTTTTTTGAAAATCAACAGGGCATTGAGGTAGTTGGTATAGCTCACGATGGATTAGAAGCTTTAGAGAAAATTGATCAATTAGAACCAGAAGTTTTAATATTAGATTTGATTATGCCAAACCTTGACGGCTTAGGCGTTATAGAGCGGCTGTCAAATAAATCTAAAAGGCCAAAAATCATAGTTCTTTCTGCGGTAGGACAGGACAAGATCACCCAAAAAGCAATCACCCTAGGTGCAGATTATTATATTGTAAAACCCTTTGATTTAAATATATTGGTTGATCGTGTCAGGCAGATGGTTGACATAAATGCCGATTTTATGCAACCAACATTGAAAAAGGATAGTGTTCTCACAGACAAAAAAAATAATCTGGAAGCACAAATAACTAACATTATTCATGAAATTGGCATTCCAGCTCATATAAAGGGCTACTTTTACATTCGTGAGGCAATATACATGGTAATAAACAATGTAGAACTGCTCTCCGCAGTTACCAAAGAATTATACCCGAGTATTGCAAGTAAATACAATACAACACCTAGCCGGGTTGAAAGAGCCATAAGACATGCCATAGAAGTGGCATGGAGCAGAGGATGTGTGGAAACTCTTAACAGCCTCTTCGGATATACTACTACAAAGGACAGGGGGAAGCCTACAAATTCAGAATTCATTGCTATGATTTCGGATAAATTAAGAATGCAGCTAAAAGTAGGATAATGTAATAATTATATTTCAATGTTATAAACACCCTGATTCAACTTCAAAGTGAATCAAGGTGTTTTTCTTTTTATTAATGCTTCATGCGATTGCATTTCTGAAATAATAAAATCCTTAAGGGTTCTGTGTAATTTAGTTTTTTCTTTAAAAAACTCCTTTATTTCCAAAGTTTTGCCCATAACATAGAGCTTATCTTTGGTTACGATATATTCTATCTTTACCTCTCCTTTAACTTGTCTTACAATATTATATGTATGTGAGAAAAAATTATGTTAATCAGGAGTTGGAGTAAAAATGGAATTTTATGAATCTACAATCAGCTCTAAGCAAATATTTTCTGGGCATTTGTTAAAACTCCGGGTGGATGAAGTGTTGTTGCCAAACGGAAGAAAATCTACAAGAGAGATTGTGGAACATCCGGGGGCTGTTGCTGTAGTTGCTATTACTGGTAATGATGAAGTATTACTGGTAAGACAGTACAGAAAAGCTGTAGAAAGGGAATTGCTTGAAATACCCGCAGGAAAACTGGAAAAAGGGGAATCTAAAGAAACATGTGTAAAACGCGAATTAATGGAAGAAACAGGTTACTATCCAAACGAACTGGAATACTTGACAAGTTTTTATACTTCACCCGGCTTTTCCAATGAAATTATACACTTGTTTTTAGGCAAGAAATTAATTAGAAAGGCTAAAGATGCTGATTTTGATGAATACCTGCAGGCTGAAAAGGTGCCGTTTAAAGAAGTCCTTGATAAAATTAAAAGCGGTGAGATAATAGATAGTAAAACTATCACTGGATTACTCTTAGCATCTTTTCAAATTAAAGGTGGTTTATAATGGAATATTTTGCCGATTTACACGTTCATATAGGTCAAGCTAAAAACCAGCCTGTTAAGATTACTGCTTCAAGAAGTTTAACTCTTGATAATATATATGACTATTGCATTAACAAAAAAGGTATAGATATTGTAGGCATAGTTGATTGTGCATCACCGCTAGTTCTTAAAGAAATACAAGAACAATTAAATAATGAAAAGCTTATTCCCATGCCCGGCGGTGGGGCCAGATACGAAGATAAACTCACTATAGTTTTTGGAGCTGAAATTGAAACTACAGAGCCAAAGGGAGTTGCTCATAGCATAGCATTTTTTCCATTTTATGAACAAATTAAAGATTTTTCATCAATTATGGCCGGATATATAACTAATATTTACTTGAGTTCGCAAAAAGCGCGCCTTTGTGCAAAAGATTTAATTAAAATCGTAAAAAGCCTTGGAGGGGTGCTGATTCCAGCCCATGTGTTTACACCCTTTAAAAGTTTTTACGGAAGCTGCTATGATAGACTATCCCATGCTTTTGAAGATGAGTTAGACAATGTTATTTCAGTTGAATTGGGACTCAGTGCAGATACTGATTTTGCCGATACCATAAGCGAGCTTGCAACAAGATCATATTTAACCAACTCAGATGCTCATTCACTAGAGAAAATTGCCCGGGAATACAATAAAATGAATTTGCAATTTCCTGACTTTGAGAATATTATTTCAGCATTAAAAGGACTTGATAATAACTATATCGTTTCTAATTATGGTTTAGATCCAAAACTCGGCAAATATCACAGGACATTTTGTCCCACATGCAACTATGTTGCACATGAAAACTTTCCTGTAGTAAAATGTCCCAAATGTGATAATGAATCAGTGACACTCGGAGTATTTGACAGAATAGCTGTTATTGCAGATTATAATGCTCCTATTCATCCTGAAAACAGGCCAATTTACCATTATCAGGTGCCACTGGAGTTTATTCCCGGAATAGGGAAGAAAACTATTGAGAAGCTTATTTTACATTTTGGAACTGAAATGAATGTAATCCATAATGCTAATAGAGACCAATTGATTGAGGTTGTTGGAGAGCACATAGCTATAAATATAATGCTTGCCCGGGAAGGAAAACTGAATTTGCAAGCAGGTGGCGGAGGTATTTACGGCAAGGTTTTGGATTAAAATGTATAATCCCGTCCCTTCCGGCATAATATTTTCTATGAAAATGTACGGAAGGTGGACTATTACATGAATTATTTTCCCAAAATAATGATAGATTACTTTAGGAAAAATATAATTCAGTATATTTTTTTAAGTATTATTTTAATCATAGGTATTGTCATCGGCAGCATTACTGTAAATTTGATTTCAGATATGCAATTGGAAAATATCCAAAGTTTTATAAACGGTTTTTTGGCCAATGTCAAAAATATTTCTGTTGATCACTCCTCCATCTTTTACTTATCTATATCTAACAATATTAAAACTGCTGTCTTGTTGATTATACTTGGCCTTTCAGTAATAGGTATCCCATTTATCCTAGGTATTATTTTATTTAGGGGATTTGTTTTGGGATTTACAGTTGGTTTTTTAATAGAAGATTTGGGGACAAAAGGTTTAATTTTAGCGATACTTTCCATTTTGCCGCAAAATTTAATCATACTACCCAGCATAATTTCAATTGGAGTTACCGCATTAACTTTTGCCACTACAGTTATTAAAAACAGAATGAAAAATTACCATGAAAACTATACACAAATGGTAAGCGGATATATGATGCTTAATATTATTTTCTGTTTTTTGCTTGTAATATCCGGATTAATTGAAGGATATATTTCACCTTTATTTATTAGGTTGTTTTCAAACTATTTTAGCCTTTGAAGCAGTCTTTTAAAATCAAATTTACAGAGTTACAGAAAGATGCAGTTTCTTTTTAGGAGATGAACACTATGAACGGCCTTTTAGACAGCTTTCTAGAATATTTATCAGTAGAGAGAGGGCTGGCAAAAAATACTATAGAAGCTTATAAACGCGATCTGAAAAGCTACATATATTTTCTACGGAAAAAAAATATTATAGATATAAACAGTTCAAATAGGGCAATAATAGTTGCTTACCTGCTTCAGATGCAAAAAAGCGGGAAGGCCAGCAGCAGCATATCTAGAACTTGTGCTGCTTTAAGGTCTTTCTACCAATTTTTATTTAGAGAGCATGTAATATCGGAAGATCCAACTATTGATTTAGACACTCCGAAACTTGAACAAAGATTGCCGAAAGTCTTAAATACAGAAGAGGTTGAAAAACTGTTATCACAACCAGATATAACAACTCCCCTAGGTCTAAGAGATAAGAGCATGCTTGAATTACTGTATGCTACCGGAATGAGAGTATCTGAGCTAATCTCTTTATCTGTTGAAGATGTAAATTTAGAAACAGGTTTTCTGCGTTGTATGGGTAAAGGCTCTAAAGAGCGAATTATCCCTGTTGGCTCAATTGCTTTAGAGTACTTGAAAGAGTACCTTTCCAGTGTCAGAAAACAACTGTTAAATGGAAAAGAGAGTAAAAAACTTTTTTTCAATAGACAAGGTAACCCTATGACTAGGCAAGGTTTTTGGAAAATAATAAAAAAATATTCTAAACAAGCGGGTATTTATAAGAAGATTACTCCACATACTCTTAGGCACTCCTTTGCTACACATCTTCTGGAAAATGGCGCTGATTTAAGGGCCGTACAGGAAATGCTAGGTCACGCAGATATCTCTACAACACAGAGATATACTCATTTGACGCAAAACAGAATTAAACAAGTATATGATAAAACCCATCCCAGAGCATAGTGGTGCATAACATTTATTACATATGGAAAACTAACATAAGAAGGGAGGAAAAATCAATGATTAGTCACAAAAAAAAGCTAGTGTATCTTATGCTGATTTCTCTTCTTATGTTGGTTATAACAAACTCTGCTGTTGCTGAGCCTCAAATAGATATAAATGCACCTTCTGCTATTTTAATGGATGCAGGGACAGGTACAATTCTTTTTGAAAAAAATGCCCATGAAAAAATGGAACCTGCAAGCATCACAAAGATTATGACACTGATTATAGCTCTAGAATCTGTTGAATCTGGCAAGGTTAATCTTTCGGATATTGTGAGAGTCAGTGAACGGGCATGGAAAACTGGAGGCAGTCAGGTATTTTTGGGCCCTGGAGAGGAACAAACCCTTGAAACACTTTTAAAATGTATTGTTATTTCGTCAGCTAATGACGCATCTATGGCTGTAGCAGAATATATAGGCGGCAGCGTTGAAGGCTTTGTTAAGTTAATGAATGACAAAGCAAAGGAGTTGGGAATGAAAAATACCCATTTTACAAATCCCCACGGATTGTCAGATCCAGATCACTACACTACAGCCTATGATATTGCATTAATGTCTAGGGAATTGGTCAAATATCCCATCTTTTTTAAATGGTCAACTATATGGATGGATTATCTAGAACATACAGATAAAAAACGAGAGGCCACTATGCTGGCCAATACTAATAAACTCTTGGGCAAATATGAAGGTTTAGACGGTTTAAAAACCGGGTTCCACAATAAAGCTGGACATTGTTTTGCCGGTACGGCAAAACGAGGGGACTTTCGTTTAATCTCAGTGGTTTTAAATGCACAAAATAGCAATCAAAGATTTGAAGATACCGTAAAATTACTAGACTACGGATTTGGACATTACGATTCAATTAAAGTAGTCGAAAAAGGTATGGTGCAAAAAACTATTCCCGTAGAAAAAGGTCATATTAATGAAGTAAATGTCATTGTGCCTGAAGATGTAAGCATCTTAATAGAAAAAGGCAAGCAGGACCAAATTAACACTAAGATTGATATTCCTGAAAAATTATCGGCACCTTTGAGCAAAAACCAGGAAGTGGGGACACTTACTGTTGAGCAAAATGGAAAAACTGTTAAACAAATAAACTTAGTTGTATCTGAAGATGTAAAAAAAGCAGGTTTCATAGAACTGCTAAAAAGGATATTTAGTAAATGGCTAAATTAATGAGGCTTCTATTTAAATATCAAATACATGCTGATTTTATGCATAAAAGGCTTCCTAATTTGGAAGTCTTTTTGTGTTTTTAAGAAGATATGTAAATATATGGAATCTATAGAAGGAAATTTATCATATCCATCGAATTAATTGTAATAGATAAGGGGGGTGGAATATGGATGTGGTAATTATTAAATTAGATCATGATATGATAAAGGTCAATTTAAAAGGGGAAATTGACCATCACGCATCGCTTATATTAAGAGAAGAGATTGATAATTACATAGAAAAACATAGAGTTAAAAAAATATTGTTTAATTTTAAAGATGTTTCATTTATGGACAGCTCCGGTGTTGGTATGATTATTGGTCGATATAAGAAACTTCAAAATGTCGGTGGGAAAATAGGTGTTGTAAATCTCGCGCCAAAAATAGAACGGATTTTTCAAATGTCCGGTCTGTTTAGTCTTATTAGCAATTTTAACGACGAAAAAGAAGCCATAGATAAATTATGAAAGGGTGATTTTGTGACGGTTTTAAATGAAATGCAACTGGATTTTGTAAGCAAATCAGAAAATGAATCTTTTGCCCGTGTTGTAGTGGCTGCATTTGCCTCACAGTTAGATCCAACCTTAGATGAACTAGCTGATATAAAAACTGCGGTTTCCGAAGCTGTAACCAATGCCATAATTCACGGCTATGAAAATACTGTTGGTATTATAAGAATCAGTTCAAAATTGTATGAAGATAAAGTTGTTATAACGATTCAGGATTGGGGAAAAGGCATTGAAGATATAGAAAAAGCACGCCAACCGTTATGGACTTCAAAACCGGAATTAGAAAGATCTGGAATGGGTTTTACTATAATGGAAGATTTCATGGATGAACTAAAGGTTGATTCAACTCCGGGTGAGGGAACAGTTGTTACAATGGTAAAAAACATCAATAAAGGCACAGTGAGGCAGACTACATGAGCTTTGAAAACCATATAGATCTTTTAAGAAAGGCAAAGAGAGGTGACAAAGAGGCAAAAGATAAGCTTGTGTCCCTTAACCTGGGTTTAGTTTGGAGTATAGTAAAAAGATTCAGTAACAGAGGTTATGAGTTAGAGGATTTATTTCAAATAGGCAGTATCGGCCTGCTTAAGGCCATTGAAAAATTTGATTTCTCATACGATGTTAAATTTTCAACTTATGCTGTGCCCATGATTATGGGTGAAATCCGTAGGTACATACGTGATGATGCACCCATAAGAGTAGCTCGCTCCTTAAAGGAGTTAGCCTCAAAAATTCAAAAAACCCAAGAAGAGCTTACAAATGCGTTGGATAGAGAACCGACAATAAATGAGCTTTCCGATGAAATGGGTGTCCCGGTAGAAGATCTGGTAATGGCTATGGAAGCATCTCAATCTCCGGTTTCGTTAAATGAAGTGATGTACCAGGATGACGGTTCACCTATTTATTTAATTGATCAAATTGATGAAAATGAACATCGGCAAAATATTTTATTTGATAAAATAGCCTTGAAAGAGGCCTTATCAAAGCTTGATAAAAGTGAGCGTCAGATTATCGTGCTTAGATATTTTAAAGATATGACGCAGACAGAAGTTGCTAAAATTTTAAATATGACTCAAGTGCAGGTATCGCGATTGGAAAGAAAAATACTTGCCAAAGTAAAAGAGTTACTGTCTCAAGCCTAAAGAATTAGGCTTTTTTTATTTTTGGTTCGCATAAATGTGGTTTAAAAACACAATAATATACATTGGGAGGTAATCCTGATGATTTTTTTTAAAAGAAAATTAATCATATTTATTGCTTTGCTTTTATTTCTAACTGCTGGAGCATTTATTTATAAAAGCTACTATGATAATAGAACACCAAAAAGCGCGAAACTAGTATTTTTGCAAAAGAATAAGTGTTCTGCTATTGGGTAAAATAATTAATAATCATTTAAAATGGGGGGACACTATATGACCGTAAAAGTTATAGAATTGGTAGGTGAATCTAAAAACAGTTGGCAAGAAGCAGTGCAAAATGCCGTAAAAGATGCAAGTAAGACAATCAGAAATATTACGGGTGTAGAAGTTTTAAATAATACAGCAAACGTCAAGGATGGCAATATTGTGGAGTATAAGGCAAATGTAAAGATAGCTTTCAAAGTAGATGGTACAAGCTAGTAAAACGGGCACTGATGGTGCTCGTTTTTAAGCTGAACATGATAAAAATAAGGTGATACTATGCCTGTTTTGACAAAGGAACAACAAGATTATAAGAGATTTGCAAAAAATAAAAAGCCAAAGCCCCCTCTTTTAAAAAACATGATTATGGCTTTTATAGTAGGCGGTATTATCTGCACAATCGGCCAGATTATCCTGAATTTTTTTGTTTCCCGCGGCTTAACTCCTGGTCAGGCTGGCGGGCCAACTGCAATTATTATGGTATTTTTAGGGTCATTTTTAACGGGAATTGGAGTTTACGATAAAATAGGAAAATATGCCGGTGCAGGTTCAATAGTTCCAATAACTGGCTTTGCCAATTCTATTGTTTCACCAGCCATGGAATTTAAAAGAGAAGGTTTTGTATTCGGTGTTGCGGCAAAAATGTTTGTCGTAGCAGGGCCGGTGCTTGTCTATGGTATTTCATCAGCAACCTTAATAGGCCTAATATATTATTTATTAAACATGTAAGTTTTAGCTTAAATTAATTTTTTGGGAGGAAGATTTCTATCAATGAAAAAACTCGGCAGTCAAACAATAAAATTTGAAAATCCTCCTTCTATTATTGGAACTGGCACTATCGTCGGTCCTAAAGAAGGCCAAGGTCGCTTTAAAGAATATTATGATCTAATTTTAAAAGATAGCATATACCAAGAAAAGAGTTGGGAAAAAGCAGAAACAAAAATATTGAAAGAAGCAGTTGAAATGGCAATAAAAAACAGCAAAGTACCTACAGATAAAATAGAGTATCTTATTGCTGGCGATTTATTAAATCAGATAGTCTCTGCAGGATTTGCAGCCCGGGAACTTGGGTTGCCTTTTTTAGGAATTTACGGTGCATGCTCTACAATAGCTCAGGGAGCCCTACTAGGCTCTATGATTGTTGATGGAGGTTTTGCTGAAAATTTAGTTGCTGCAGTATCCAGTCATTTTTGCACAGCAGAACGGCAATTTCGGTTTCCATTAGAATTAGGAAATCAAAGAAAACCAACTTCACAGTGGACAGTCACAGGAGCAGGTGCAATGGTTATATCGTCGCAAATACAAAATCCTAGAATTACTTTTGCAACTGTCGGAAAGGTTATTGACATGGGTGAGGCTGATCCAAATGACATGGGAACAGCTATGGCACCTGCGGCTGTTGATACCATTTTAAGACATTTTCAAGATACAGGAAAAACACCTGATGATTATGATTTAATTTTAACCGGTGATTTAGGAAGTATAGGTAAGGATATTGCGGAAGAACTCTTAAAGCAAAAGGGTTATGATATATCAAATAAATATTCTGATTGCGGTGTTTTAATATTTTATCCAGAACAAGATGTTCATGCTGGAGCCAGCGGCTGTGCGTGCGCTGCTGTTGTCACATGTGGTTATATTTACAAAGAGATGCTTAATGGAAAATACAACAGGGTTCTGTTAGTAGCTACTGGTGCCTTAATGAGCACTACCAGTACTCAACAGGGAGAAACAATACCATGTATAGCACATGCTATTTCTATAGAAAATCTATGATTTAGGGAGAATCTAAATGGATTATGTTATGGCTTTTATAGTTGGAGGTTTAATTTGTTTAGTAGGTCAGATACTGATGGATACAACAAAGCTCTTCCCAGCCCATATACTTGTCCTCTTCGTAACATTAGGAGCCGTTCTTAGCGGATTAGGACTTTATCAGCCTTTAGTAGATATTGGTAAGGCTGGAGCTACCATACCCATTACAGGTTTTGGTCACAACCTTGTAACGGGAGTTATTCAAGATGTGGACCAATATGGGCTACTGGGAGTATTTACAGGGGCACTAAGGTCTGCTGCAGGAGGTATAACAGCAGCAATTGTTTTTGGTTTTTTGATGGCATTACTTTTCAATCCTAAGTCAAAGTAGGAGATAACCATGTTTGTCGACTTAATTGGTATTTTCTTAACAGTAATAATCGTAAGTCCAAGGTATTGGTTTATTGTGCTGTTACTTAGTTTTATTGAATCAGCTTTTACAGTTTTAATTTCTATGGCTTTACAATCAAGCATAACAGAAGTTGTTGCTGGAGGAATTTTTACTACTGTCACTGGTTCTTTCAATAACAATCTAATTACGATAATTTGTCCCTTTCTTCTTTTATTGTTTGGCATCGGCCTTCACAGGGCTGAAAAAATACCTTGGCTTGACCTGTTAAATCCTATAGCGGATTTTAAAAGGCCTCTTCCTGTGTTAATGATAAAAACGGCTTTGTGTCGCATTTTGATTATATCTTTATTAAGCAGTAAATAAATTGATTAACTAAAAGTTAGGAGGAAAACATTTTGCGCATTGGTATACCAAGGGCTCTATTTTATTATCAATATTTTCCTTTTTGGAAAAACTTTTTTGAACAATTGGGTCTGGAAGTAGTTCTTTCATCTCCAACAAACAAAGAAATTCTTAAGCAGGGCCTTGAATTTTGTGTGGATGATGCATGTTTGCCAATAAAAATATTTCACGGCCATGTTGCCGATTTAATAGGAAAAGTAGACATGATTTATATACCAAGAATTATAAGTATAGAGCCAAAGGAATACATATGTCCTAAGTTTTTAGGTCTACCTGACATGATAAGAAATAGCATCTCAAACATTCCTCATATTGTTGATACAGAATTAAATCTTTACAAGGGGAAAAATCATATACTAGATCACATTTTAAATTTAGGTAAAATTTTAAATATACATCAAACTCGAATACTATTTGCATATTTCAAAGCCATAAAAGCCCAGCGACAGTTTGAAAAGTTAATGATTGAAAAATTTGTAACTCCGCAAGATATCATCGATAAAAGACTAACTTTTATTGAAAATCAAACTTTTAAAAAGCGAAGGAATAATATAAAGGTGCTTTTATTAGGACATAATTATAATATATACGATGATTATATCAGCATGGGTCTTATTAGGAAATTGCGAAAACACAATATTGATCTGATAACATGTGAGATGGTGACAAAAAGCCAAATTAAAGAAGGCAATAAAAAATTATCGAAAGACCTCTTTTGGACATTGGGAAAAAAGACCACTGGTACTGCTTACTATTTTTTAGAACATAAAAAAGTTGATGGTATTATTCATGTGGCATCCTTTGGTTGTGGTCCTGATTCATTAGTGGGGGAACTAATAGAAAAAAGAGCTAAATTAGAATATAAGATTCCCTTTTTATATTTAAATTTAGATGAACATGCCGGAGAGGCCGGTTTTGACACAAGACTTGAAGCTTTTTTAGATGTTTTGGAGGGAAGGAAGCACATTGAAGATAACATTTCCACATATGGGTAATATATACGTACCCCTAAAAACTTTATTTGAAAGCTTAGGATGTGAGGTAATATTGCCACCACCCTGTACAAAAAAAACTCTTGAATTAGGTGTTGCCAACTCGCCGGAATTTGCATGCCTACCTTTAAAGATAAATATTGGCAATTTTATTGAAGCCATTGAAAGAGGCGCAGACACTATTGTAATGGCTGGTGGTGTTGGCCCATGTAGGTTTGGGTATTATGGAGAAGTACAAAAGGAGATTTTAAGAGATTTAGGTTATGATGTTGAAATGATTATTTTAGAACCTCCACGGGGTAATTTTTTAGATTTAATAAATAAAATTAAGCTGATTACGACCCAAAATAATAAAACAATAAAAGATCTAGTAAGAGCTTTGCGCTTTGCGTGGAAAAAAGCCTTGCTTTTAGATAATATAGAAAAACAGTCGTCTAAACTAAGGCCTAGGGAAATAGAAAAGGGACAGACCGATAAGGTTTATAATTCCCTCGTAAAGCGAATACTTGATGTAAAAGATGAAACTGAACTAGAAACATTAAAAGAAGAAATTTCTAAAGCTTTTTCAAAAATACGCGTTTTAAAAAATAAAACTCCGGTAAAAGTGGGAATAGTAGGAGAAATCTATACGGTGCTTGAGCCTTTTGTAAATTTAAACATCGAAAAACAGTTGGGAGAACTGGGAGTAGAGGTTCACAGAAACATATATATTACTGATTGGGTTCGCGAAAACCTTCTGCCATCCTTTTTGAAACCAAAAGACTGTAAAAATATTCTTAAATTGGCAGAGCCCTATATTAATTGTTTTGTGGGCGGCCATGGTCAAGAGTCTATAGCACAGATCGTTAATTTTTCAAAAAAGGGTTTCGATGGCGTTATTCACCTATTGCCATTTACTTGTATGCCTGAAATCGTAGCAAAAAGTGCAATACCTCGCGTAAGTCAAAAATTTAAAATTCCCGTAATGACAATAGTTTTAGACGAACATTCTGCCGAGGCTGGTTTTAGGACTAGGTTAGAGGCGTTTATAGATATGATTTGCCATAGCAAGGAGGTAAAGAATATTGCAGTGTTGTCTGGGAATTGATGTAGGGTCAGTAAGCACAAACTTGGTCCTACTTGATGACAAAAAGCGCCTTGTAAAAAAGCTTTACTTAAGCACATCAGGAAATCCCATAGGAGCTATAAAAAGGGGTTTAGGGATTTTGCAAGATGAGTTTAAAAATTTAGAGATATTTGCTGTAGGAACAACAGGTAGCGGAAGACAATTGGCTTCTATATTAGTAGGAGCTGATATTACAAAAAATGAAATAACTGCACATGCTGCTGCCGCTCTTGAATATTACCCCGAAACGCAGACTATTTTAGAAATAGGAGGTCAGGATTCCAAAATAATAATTATCAGAAATAAAACCGTTGTGGATTTTGCTATGAACACAGTATGTGCTGCAGGTACTGGCTCCTTTTTGGACAGACAGGCTCAGAGATTAGGCATACCAATTGATAAATTCGGAGAAATTGCCTTAAAGTCCAATAATCCTACTAGAATAGCAGGTCGCTGTGCAGTTTTTGCTGAATCTGATATGATACATAAACAGCAAATGGGTTATGCAATTGAAGACATATTAAAAGGCTTGTGTGAAGCCCTTGTTAGAAATTACCTATCTAATGTGGCTAAAGGCAAAGATATTCGCCCCTTAATACTGTTTCAGGGCGGTGTTGCAGCAAATATTGGGATAAGGAGAGCCTTTGAAGAACAGCTTCAAAGTGAAATATTTGTTCCAGAAAATTACGATGTTATGGGTGCTGTTGGAGCTGCAATTTTAGCTTTTAACCACATAGTCTCGCGCAAGAAAACCACAAATTTTTTGGGAATGGATGTTGCTTTTCAAGACTATAAGGTCAAAAGTTTCGAGTGCAGTGGTTGTCCCAATGCTTGTGAAATAATTCAGCTTTTTTCAGATGAAAGGCTGATGGCAAGATGGGGTGACAGGTGCGGCAAATGGTCTTCTACTATGGCTGTATGAAAAACCAATAATATTACTTGACCTCTATTTTTATGGAAGCACCTTCCGGATAGACATGGACTACATCTGGATGCACATCATTCTGGATCTTTCTGCAGGAGTTACAAAATCCGCACGG
>NZ_JAFFJA010000058.1 GCF_021991635.1 Tepidanaerobacter sp. GT38 | reverse complement strand
TAATAAAATTTTACACTATCATTTCACATTAACTTGAATTTGATATAATGGTAATAAAAATTATTCAAAAGGAGGATGGGTTACTTTGAGTCAAAAACAGGAAGCTCTAAAAGCACGAGATGGTTTTGCAAGTAGAGTCGGGTTTATATTTGCCGCTGCTGGTTCCGCCATCGGCCTGGGTAATATTTGGCGTTTCCCGTGGCTTGCAGGAGCCTATGGAGGTGCTGCTTTTTTAGCGATTTATTTATTTATTATCGTTGTTGTAGGTATCACAATGTTCATGGGCGAAGTTGCGCTAGGGCGTTATGCACAGAGGTCCAATGTAGGCGCCTTCAAAAAAGTCAACAAATCTTATGGCTGGGTAGGAAGTTTGGGTCTTATAGCAGGATTTATGATTTTATCTTTTTATAGTGTAGTTGGCGGCTGGGTAATCTACTATGTTTTTCGTGCACTCATTGGATTTAACATGACTGATCCTGCTTTAACCGGTCAACTTTTTAACAGTTTTATATCTAATCCTATTTTACCTTTGTTATTTCATGCTTTATTTATGGCTTTAACTATTTTGATTTGTTATAACGGTGTAAAAGATGGTATTGAGAAATATTCAAATATAATGATGCCTGCCTTACTGATAATCGTAATAAGTTTAGCTATTCGTTCTTTAATGCTTCCAGGCGCAGCTGAAGGAATTAAATTTTATCTTGTGCCGGACTTTTCCAAAATTACCGCTGAAGCTGCGTTGGCAGCCCTCGGTCAGGTGTTTTTCTCTTTGAGTTTAGGAATGGGCTCCATACTAACGTATGGTAGCTACTTAGGAAAAAATGAAAATATACCTAATGTGTCTTTGATAGTACCATTAATGGATACTCTTATTGCTGTTTTAGCCGGAATCATTATCTTCCCCGCAGTTTTTTCATATGGTTTTGAACCCTCTTCAGGTCCAGGTTTAACTTTTGTTACTCTTCCGGCAGTGTTTAGTGAAATGCCTATGGGGCAGCTTTTCGGAGGAGCGTTTTTCTTCTTATTGTTCCTTGCTGCTTTGACTTCTGCTATTTCGCTGTTAGAGCCACTTATTGCCTATATGATAAATGAAGTAACTAATGAGGGATTGCTCAAATTTTGATTAGGTAATTTTTGGGCAAATGTCATGCTAAAGTTTATTGCTCCCGCTTTAGTTTTTATTGTATTCCTAGCAGGATTAAAAATATTTTAAGATTAAAAAACAGCACCTTTGTTGGGTGCTGTTTTTTTTACCTTTTCATTATTATTTCAAACTCAAAACATACTGTTCAATTCGATCTAATCCTTTTTCAATATTCTCCATTGAAGTAGCATATGATAGCCTTATAAAATCATCGGCACCAAAGGCTATACCCGGCACTACTGCAACTTTGAAGTTTTCAAGTAGAATTTGTGCGAAATCCGTAGAATTATTGATTGTTTTACCATTACACTGTTTGCCGAAGGTTTCTGATATGTCTACAAATACATAAAATGCACCTAATGGCAAACGACAGGAAAGGTATTTCATACTATTTATTCTCTCTACCATATATTTTCGGCGTTTTGAAAATTCATTAACCATTGCGCTTAAAACTCCATTGTCTTTTTGAGTCAGAGCTGCTACACTGGCACTTTGAGCAATAGAATTGGGATTAGATGTAGTATGACCCTGCACGTTTTCCATAGCTTTTATCAGTTGCTTTGGCCCTGCAGCAAATCCAATCCTCCAGCCAGTCATAGCAAAGGTTTTGGAAACTCCATTTATAATCAAGGTCCGTTCAAGCATGTTCTCAAATGAAGCTATGCTTGCATATTCCACATCATCATAAATTAATTCGGAATAAATCTCATCTGAGATAACAAAAATATTGTTTTCTATACACAATTTTGCTATTTGCTCTAAATCCTGTTTTGAGTATACGCTGCCGCAAGGGTTGTTAGGACTATTTATCATTAATACTTTAGTCTTTTTATCTATATAATTTTTTAAAGTATCAGCTTTTAACACGAAACCATCTTCAATTGTTGGCACAAGAACCGGGATTCCACCACAAAGCTTTACCATTTCTGTGTAACTGACCCAATAAGGACTCGGAATTAAAACCTTGTCACCTTCATCTATAAGACAATATAATGCATTAAACAGGCATTGCTTAGCTCCAGTAGAAACAATTATCTCATCTTGTGCGTATGAAATTCCGAGTTGTTTTTTAAAATAGTCTGAAATAGCATTTTTAAGTTCTTTTGTTCCTCCGACTGGCGTATATTTGGTTAAGCCTTGATTTATTGCTGCTATGGCCGCCGATTTAATGTGATCAGGTGTATCAAAGTCAGGTTCCCCAGCTCCAAACCCTATTATATCATGGCCTTCACTTTTCATTTGCTTGGCTTTTGCATCTACTGCTAAGGTTGGAGATGGACTGATAAGTTGTGCTTTTTGGGAAATAATCATTTTTATACCTCCTGTATCTAAACATTACTATATTTTCCCTCACATTCTTTTACAAAAAAATATTCTTCAAAAAAAACAAATTTCCTTCATAAAAATAAAAAAAGGGGCAACCCCCAAAAACTTTAGTTTTGTAGTGCAGCTTAAATATTTTAGCTTATATATGACAGTATCTTAGCTAGTATCTGTTCACCAACTTTATCTGTAACTTGAAAGTTCATATTTGATGAGTAGATTTTCTCAAGTTCATCACGAGTTTTCTTTACATCTGACAAAGTTTTGACAGCTTTATCAAATAAACTCCACGCAAGTAAATTGTCTTGATTAATATCTTCTTCTGCATGTTTTAGCCTAGGATTCTCCAGAACCGAATTCATATCAATCAATTCATCATTTTCCCTTATATATGATAGCATATGAGGCTTTACTGAAGTAACAAATCCAATACCTAGTTCCTTTATAATAATATGCTCAATTTTTTGGGTATTCATTGGACAATAGAATACATCCATATCTAAGCCTTTACTAGCCGCCGTATCTACAATTCTTCCCAAAACAAAAGACTTACCTGTACCTGGATTTCCAGTTAAAATAAAGCGTTTACTTACATTACTAAACAGTTCATCTAAAAAGTTTATTGACCCTTCCGGAGTTATTCCGCTAGCAAACATACGCCTTTGAAGAGCAATTTTATCTCTTCTTTTTACTCCTGCAAAAACATCTTCTATTATTTCTTCTGCTTTTGCCTCAATTAACTGGCGATTCGCAAAACTGGCATATGTTTTTTCAATGTTATTAAAAATATTTTTCGATGCCTTTAAATAGTTATATACTCTCGTGTATAAATGCTTTACCTTTGCTTGTAAATAAAAAATACGATCTTTTTGGTCTCTAAGGCCTGATTCATTCCAATATTCTCCAAAATTTACTATTTCATCAACACAGCCAGGGCATTTAGGATCAATCATATGGGGCGCTGTACCGTCAATTACGGCAATATTAAAATCCTTGACTATCAAACCGTCTAATGAATTGCTGTCGGCAGTACAGTGGAGCAGTTCTATATCTAAACCGCGCTCAACTAATTCTTTTGTTATTTTTCTGATCATTGTTGATTTGCCTACACCCGGCCCGCCTTTAATTATGATTATTCGCTGAGACTTTTTCCAAGGTATAATATAATCAAAAAAAGAATAATATCCATCAGGAGTGTTGTTTCCTGGAAAATACCTTACTATATTTCCTTTTTTCATAATGCGTTCCCTCCAGTAAAATTGATATATCATTATTAATATACGTGGAGGAAACAGCATTGGTGCAACTTTAGATCTCGTAAATCGAAATTATAGCTTTATCCTCATTTTTTGAAATGCCTAATATAACGCGTTTGTTTTTTAAATTTTTATTTAGAAAATCAATTAGTTTATAAAGTTCATCATGATAGGCAATTTCTTTTTTTGCTATTAGTTCAAGTTTATCTGATTTCATTTTTATTACCTTCCTAATTTTACTTTATAGTTTTAAATTCCATTCTTTTATAGTATCTATAATATCATACTTTGTCAAATCAAGAAGTATTGGTGTAATAGAAATATAATTATTTTTTATGGCCCAAACATCAGAACCATTATCATTGTCATCTTTAATTGCTTCACCAGCCAGCCAATAATACACCTTTCCCCGTGGGTCTGTGCGCTTCTCAAAACTATTTTTATACCTTATAGAACCTAAATGGGTTACAGCAATACCTGCTATTTTGTCTGGTTCAATATATGGTATATTAACATTTAACAACGTATCTTTAGGAAAACTTTGTTTAGATATTTGTTGGCATAAATTTTTTGCAAAATTTGCAGCATAGTCAAACTCAATATTCCCGTGACTTGTAACTGATAAAGCAATAGCGGGAACACCTAAAAGAGCTGCCTCAATTGCTGCTGAAACAGTTCCGGAATATATTACATCGGTTCCTAGATTTGCTCCACGATTAATCCCAGAGAGCACGAAGTCAGGTGCATCTTTCAATAAAGCTTCCAATGCAAGTTTAACACAATCAGAGGGAGTCCCGTTTACTTTGTAACCTAAAGCCTTACAACCGGGAATATCGGTCTTTTCTACTCTCAAAGGTTTATGCATTGTTATTGCATGGGCTGTTGCGCTTCGCTCCCTGTCAGGAGCAACAATAGTTACATTGGCAATCGCCGATATTGCTTGGGCTAATGTAATTAAACCTGCAGAATTAATTCCATCATCATTTGTTATTAGAATATTCAAATACTACACTCCTATCCAGCAATAATTAAAGATTTGTTATAACTTTCCACTGCTGCATCATGATCGCCAAGGTTCTCAAAACAGATTCCCTTTAGTGTAAAATAAAGATGGTTCTTTAGCTTCTCATTTTTAATTCCATAAAGACAGGTAAGCGCTTCACTGTACATGCCTTTTTTTACTAAACAATAAGCCTTATTTAATAACAAGTCATCTGAATAACTATTTTTTAGTAATATGTCAAAGAGTTTTAAAGCATCATCAAATTTTTCGAGAGCCATTAAGCATAAAGCTTTATTATTAGTTAATATTATATCATCTTTTACAATTTTTTCAGCTTCATTTAAACATTCTAAGGAATTATTATAGTGACCAAGCTTGTAAAGACAATATCCTTTGTTAATTAACAAATCAGGATTGCTTGGATCTATTGCTAAGCCTATATTGCAGTACTTTAAAGCCTCATCGTATTCATTACAGGCGGCCAAACAAGATGCATAGTTATTTATCGCTATAATATTATGTGGTGTTTTATTTAAAATATTTTTATATATCACAGCAGCCTCTTTATACTTTTTTAATTTACCCAAAGCCAATGCCAGATTTAGCTGAGCTGAATAATCATTTGGCGCAATTTTTATACACTCTTCAAAACACATTCGGGCTTCTTCAATATTATTAAGTCCCATTAAACACAAGCCTTTTTTATTTAGTATTTTGGGTGTAAATTCTAGTTCCGCATAAGATAAAGCTTTTTTAAAAAATCCCAATGCTTCTAAATGTCGATTTGCCTTTAATAAACAACTGCCTATACCATATAATCCCAAAGTTTTATATTCCTCATTTCCTACTAGAACTCTATAACGAACTTCGGCTTTTTTTATTTGGGCTGTGTCAAAAAAAATTTCAGCCAATAAGTATTTTATTTCGAAGTTTTTTGGATCAAGTCTCTCTGCCTTTTCCAAATAATAAATAGCATCATTATAATCTTTTAAAAAATAATATAATATTCCTTTCCAGCATAAAATATCTATGTTGCTGTTTTCATTAAATGCCTTATTGATGTAATCTAAAGCCCTTTTGTATTTCCCTGCCCAAAACAAAATACTTGTCCAAATATAATTTACATTAAGTTTATGAAGTTTACTTAAGATGCCATAAACTTCTCGTTTAGTCATAATGATTCCCCCCATTCTTTATCTAACATATAATTCTATTTTTTCCCTTTTTTTCCTTCCTATTTTAGGAAATTTGCGTACCGTTAAAAAAGAAAGGTCAAGCCTTTCTTTCTCCTTCGTTATTTTCCATAATGGATCGATTTTGTTCAAATAGCACACAATTTGAATGACAAAAATCCGCCGGCAACTTCATTACAATATTTAATAATTTGCAGGAAAACCAAGTATAACTTGAACCGCGAATGGAAAAAAGTTTGTGTGGCACTAAATACTTACAGGGTTTATCGTTCATAATCTGTGGGACTATACAACCGTTACAAGCCCAATTCTGCTTTAAGTCATTGATGGTCAAAAGAGCATCTGCAAGGACACATTTATATATGTTTGCAACAGAATCTAAAGCTTTATAACTTTTAAATTTTACCAAATACCGGCAGCTCTTATTCACCTAATTTAGCCTCCCTTATAAAAGCTTCTGTTCTTAAATTATGTAAGGCTTTTGAATAAAGTGCAAAGTACATCATGACTTTATAAAATATTAACAGCCAAAATTAACTTATAAGACAATCCTACATTGTTGAAATCGAATCAAAAAAAATTTCTATATGGGCCTTGACGAAAAAATAAATTTCATGTATACTAATAATTGCGTTCGGGCCCATAGCTCAGTCGGTTAGAGCAGCCGGCTCATAACCGGCCGGTCCTAGGTTCGAGTCCTAGTGGGCCCACCATTATTGCCGACGTAGCTCAGCTGGTAGAGCAGCTGATTTGTAATCAGCAGGTCGCGGGTTCGAATCCCATCGTCGGCTCCAAAAAAAACTAGGAGAGGTTCCCGAGCTGGCCAAAGGGGGCAGACTGTAAATCTGCTGGCAATGCCTTCGGTGGTTCGAATCCACCCCTCTCCACCATTTAAATATGGGCCATTAGCTCAGTTGGTAGAGCACCTGACTCTTAATCAGGGTGTCCCGGGTTCGAGTCCCTGATGGCCCACCATTGAAAACACTGGCTTTGAAGCCTTTTTTTATATTAAATCTTTTGAGTTTACCGCAGTTGTTCTTTTTTAAAGAGAACTGTTTTTTTTAAAGAGCGTATCTAGTTTATCAGTCGCTCTTCTTTTTATTTCAGTAGCAACATAGCTATAAATATTGAGTCTGGGCCAAATATCTTCATGGCCTAATAGTTCTAGGTAACTTTTGGATGCTCATTAAGCTCTAGCAATCGTCTTGCAAATGACTGCTTGCCAAATTAGTACGAGCACTGCAAGCATTATGCTCATGATTTTCCACTCCTTTCTTTTTTTTTGAAAAAATATACCTCCAAAGAAGCTTTATAGTGCTTCTTTGGAGGTGTTTTTCTCTTAACAAACGTTCCTCTCCAACTACGGTGCGACCATTATTTTTTCATATTTTTATAGATCTCTCAAAGCTTTATATAATTTTGTTATTAAATCATGAGCATGTTCATATTCGATATATTCAATACCTCCTAAATCAGTAATTACTTTCGTTTCATTATCTTTGACAATAATCACTGGTTTGCCAATACCATAAGCTAGACCTAATTATAGCATAACATTAGGATTTAAACCCGAAATATTAAAAATAGCCTGGTTTTAATTAAAATAAAGTATTATTTAAAGTTTCTTTCACACAATTTTTTCTATCAGATGAGCTAACTTATATTTCATAAGTTTTTTCTTTTTCATAGTCAATCTAATTAATATTAGATCTACTTGGAAGTATCATATCAATTTGCCGGTTTTTGTTTACAATTTTAAAATTTATGCTATAATATAGATAAAGGTAATCGGAACCGCAAGTATGCGGTTGCCGCAGGTAGAGCAATTTTAAATAATCACCCTACGTCGGCCAAAGCAGGGTGATTATTTTTTTGTCCTAAATTCCAGGACAGCTATGATTAACATAGAAAACATTATCATAAGCGACAATGCCTCATATGTATTTATCATAGCCACCACCCCCCTTCCATTTAGGAAATGGGGCGGCAACCACACCCTGCTCTTCCGATTACCTTGTATTTATTTTATCACAATTTCACAAATAATGGAACTAAATGTGGGTCACTTTCTGTTGTGGCTCATCTGCTAAACCCAAACTGATCACAGTAATTTACTTCATCTAACATATGTTCAACCTGTGATAACAGGTTATAGTCCAGAGTCACCATATAATAGCCTACTGTGTAGTAATAAAATATTAGCTAAGTTACGTTAAAAAATTCTAAAATTAATTTGCTTTTTAGGCATTTAAGATTTTAGCATATTTTCCATCTTGCAGACATTGATTTATTCTTTAATTAATGGTATAATTGTTGACAAGATCAATTAAGAAAGTTTATCAACTGCAGTTCTTTACTGTAGTTATTTTTATCTTTACGATTGAATTCGACTATTTGCATTTTAATTTTTGCAAATATTAACAACCTTCGATTTTTATCTTAATATACAGTAAACTTTTAGAAAGGTAGTGAAAATATGGAGAAATTAAATAAATTTAAGGAATCTCTCCTGGATAAAAATATCATGTCAGTTACATGGGAACTTGTTCCCGGAAGAGGAGCTCACGAAAAGGCTCAAACCGATGTAATATTAAACGCTGAGAAAGCCTCAAAAGGCGGAAAAATTCACGCATTGACACTAACCGATAATCCAGGCGGAAACCCAGCGATTTCACCTGAAATACTAGCTGCTGAAATAGTAAAAATGGGGATTGAGCCATTAGTTCATTTTACCTGCAAGGATAAAAACAGTAATCAAATTGAAAGCTTACTCTATGCTTTAGATAGGGTTGGAGTTAGAAATTTACTAGTTATGACTGGTGACTATATATATTCGGGCTTCTTCGGCAAAGCAAGACCCGTTTTTGATCTTGAACCAATGCATGTTTTAACGATGATATCTGCCATGAATGAAGGTTTGGAATATAAGGTGCCTAAGGGAACTGTCAAACACAAACCTAGCGACTTTTTTGCTGGAGCCGTTTGCTCGCCGTTTAAAAAGACAGAAGCAGAATTAATGTGTCAGTACTACAAGTTAAAAATGAAAATTACTTCTGGAGCTAAATTTATTGTAAGTCAAATTGGCTTTGATGCAAGAAAAATTCACGAATTAATTCAATTTGTTAAACTCAACAATTGGGATATCCCCTTAATAGGAAATATTTATGTACTCACTTATGGAACAGCAAAATTAATGAATCAAAATAAGATTCCGGGCTGTGTCGTTACTGATAAATTGCTAGCAGAGCTTGAGGAAGAAAGTAAAGCTCCTGACAAAGGAAAAGAAGCAAGGCTTCTCAGAGCGGCAAAAATGTATGCGATAATGAAAGGTATGGGTTATGCAGGGGTTCATATCGGTGGCCATGGTACAAAATATGAAGACATAGAATATATAATTGATAAAGGTGAAGAATTGAGTAAAGATTGGCAAAGTTTAATTTCTGATTTTGATTATCCTATGCCTAACGGCTTTTACTATTTTGAAAAAGATGAAAAAACTGGCCTAAACTCTGACAAAATTACCAATCGTAAGGGAAGACCTCTCGACGCCAAAGTAGAATTCGTTTACCCTTTATCAAATTTTGTTCACGAGCTCATGCTTGAACCCGGCACTCCTTTTTGGAAACCGATGAAAGCCATTGCCAAGATGGTAGATGGAACACCGTTGGAAAGGCCTTTTCATTTTGTAGAACATTTATCTAAGACCATACTTTATGATTGCAAGAATTGTGGAGACTGTGCGTTGCCAGACTTAGCCTATCTATGCCCAATGTCACAATGTCCCAAAAATATTAGAAATGGTGCCTGTGGTGGAAGCTATGATGGTTGGTGTGAAGTTTATCCCGGCAGGAAAAAATGTGTTTATGTAAGGGCTTATTCAAGACTTAAATCACGTGGTAAAGAACACTACTTAGATCATGAGGTAATACCACCATGGAACGTTGAATTAAATCAAACCTCTTCTTGGCTAAACCTCTATTTAGGAAGGGATCATAATGCCAAGAAGTACGGAATTGAAAGAGTTGATTCTAAAAAGCCGTAAAATACGCTGATTTTGACGTTATATGTAAGCTATAGGTAAATAATATATAAAAATGTTATATGTTTATCGAATTTTGCTATGTCCCGGGAAATTTTATTTTCCATATTATAGGAAATCACACCTATAGCTTACATGTTCTCAATCAATAATTCTTTGATAAAAAAAGCTTTTGCGATTTATAAATCCATATTTATGGGGCATTAATATTTGTTCGGTGCTTCCCACAAAAAATATGCCCCCATTTGACAGAGCATTGTAAAACTTCTTGTACAATTTTTCCTTCGTATCTTCAGTAAAATATATCATTACGTTTCTGCATAATATTAGATCACAATCATTTGGAAATTTATCTTCCAGTAAATTTAGGATTCTAAAATCTACCATTTTTTTTATTTGATCCTTTATAATATAATCATCTTTTTCCTTAATAAAATAAGCCCTTACCATTTCTCCTGGAACATTAGCGATTGCCTTTGCAGTATAAATCCCCTGCTTTGCTTTTTCAACAGCATCTTTATCTATATCACTGGCTATTATCTCAATCTTGTTTGTAATCATCATTTTATGTAAAAGCATGGCTAAGGAGTAAGGCTCTTCCCCTGTTGAACATGCAGAACTCCATATTTTTAATTTGCTTTTGTTTTTTAACAGTTCAGGTATGATTTCTTGTTCTAATACCAGCCATTGAGCAGGATTCCTAAAGAATTCCGAGACATTTATTGTAATATAGTTTAAAAACTCGTTTAAATGCTGTTTGCTATTTTTTAAAAGCTCAATATACGTGTTATAGCTATCGTGGCCGTTCCGCTTCATAAGCGACTCTATCCGCCGCTTCATTTGTTTTTCCTTATAACTCGATAAATCTATATTACATATCTTCTTGATTTCTATGGTAAACTCATTATAATTCAATATATAACCCCCTAAATTATATTAAATATAATTATAGCTAAAGTGGACAAAAAAATCCATGATACATTAATATTTTAATGTATCATGGGGGCTAAATGTAAAGGGGGTCTTCACTAATATAATATAACCACATTTCAGGTTTTTATACCATAAAGCAGAAAAATGCGCGACTTTTGTTCACGCATTTTTTCTGCTAGACATAATCAAAATTATAGTACTTTGTACTACTCAAAATATCTCCTACCTTTAAAAGTTTATCACCTTTACGGGCTGCTCATCAAACAGACCTCTTTTGACTTCCGTTGCGTCCATGTGTTTTGAGCGAAGCCCATCTGAAATATAATTACAGGCATCCCATGGGTTAACCCTGTCGCCGCAGGTGAAAACGTCAACAGCGGCATATCCCAGTTCAGGCCAGGTATGGATGGCGAGGTGCGATTCAGATATAACTACTACACCACTTACTCCTTGAGGACTAAACTTGTGAAACGCAACCTCTCTAACTTCAGCTCCTGCTTCTAAAGCTGCTTTGACTAAGATTTCTTCGATTAAATCTCTGTCATTTAAGATATTTGGATCACAATCGTAAACTTCAGCCAATATATGGCGGCCTAAGTTTTTCATTTGTCCATCAATACCCCCTTACTTTTGATATTATTTTTTTCAATCAAATTAAATTGTAGCAGATTATTGTGGTTTGTCAATAGAAAAACTAAAAATCCTTACTTAACACATGAGAACTGAGTTTATCGTATGTTAAATAAATATTCCTCGGTTTTTAAGCCAGTGGTATGTTTTTCCTTCAATAATTACGGGACGCTTTTTAAGTTCTGAAATCTTTCTTGCTCCTGCCATTGCCATGATATATCTTATTTCTTTTTCTATTTGTAATATATGTTTTTCAAGGCCGGAAGGCCCTCTATTGCACAATATTTGCAAAAAATGTCCTGCATAGGCAACTGCATTTGCTCCTAGAGCTAATGATTTTGCAGCATCAAAGCCATTCTTTAACCCACCTGAGGCTATAACATCAGCTGTATCACCAACAGCTTTTACAACTTCTATTAAACTTACAGGTGTAGGTATGCCCCACTTCTCAAAATGTTTAAATACTCTCGATTTTCTTCTTAAATTCTCAACAGCAATAAAGTTTGTACCTCCATTTCCGCCCACATCAATGATCTTTACGCCTCTTTCAACAAGTGTAATGGCCTCTTCTTTTGCTATTCCAAATCCAACCTCTTTAACTATCACTGGAACATTTATGTTTTTTATAATATGAGATATGTTTTCAACTGTACCTTTGAAGTTTCTTCGCCCTTCCCTCATCACTATTTCTTGAGGAACATTAAGATGTAATTGAAGCGCATTCGCATCTATCATTTCAACAGCCTTATTTGCTTCTTCTACCGTAGCATCTGCACCTAGATTAGCAAAAATAATGCCATCCGGATTTATATCTCTTACTATTTTGAAACTTCTGATTGAGTTCGGATTTTCAAGTGCTATTTTTTGTGATCCTACAGCCATGGCTAAGTTTAATTTTTTTGCAATCATAGCAAGCTGGCGATTTATTTTTTCACCTTCCTGCGTTCCACCTGTCATAGCATTTATAATTATTGGATTTGCGAGATTTATACCTTGTAAGTTCGTGGAAAGATCTATTTCATTTAAATTTACTTCAGATAAACAATTGTGCAATATCGTAATATCTTTAAATACATTTCTTTTTAACTTTTTTTCTAATAACAAGCTGTATTTTATATGTTCATTTTTTCTCAATTTCCTGGTTTCATTCATATAATTTATATACCTCCGTAGGAACAAAATTTGGGGCGAATTCGCCCCAAACATTATTTCCTTAATTATTTTTTTTGAACAAGTCTCCAACCATCTCTCCAATAGTTATTCCACTATTTTCGTTATGCACTTCATATTCTTGTTTATCCTCATCTTCACCCTGAACTTCTTTGATGCTAAGGCTCATTCTCTTTTCTTTCACATTGATATCCATTATCTTTACTTTTACAATATCCCCTATCTTTAAAACCTCTTCTGGATTTGATATATGGTCTTTTGATATCTGTGAAATATGGACAAGGCCTTCTACACCTGGTTCAACCTCAACAAATGCACCAAAACTTACAAGCTTTACAATTTTGCCTTCAATAATAGAACCTATTTTATACTTTTTATCCACATCGTCCCAAGGGTTGGGCAAAGCTTGTTTTAAACCAAGGGATATGCGTCCCCGCTGTTTATCTACACTCAATACCTGTACTTTTACTTCTTGTTCTTCAGTTAGAACTTCCGAAGGATGTTTAATCTTATGCCATGCTAAATCAGAAATGTGTATAAGTCCATCAACACCACCAATATCTACAAATGCACCAAAATCTGTAAGCCTTTTTACAACGCCCTTAATAATCTGGCCTTCTTCAATAGTTGCCCAAGTTTTTTCCTTTAACCTTTCTCTTTCCTTTTCAAGGACAACTTTACGGGATAATACTATGCGGTTCTTTTTTCTGTCAAGTTCTATTACCTGCAATTTCAATTTCTGACCCACAAATACGTTCAAATCGGGAACATATTTTATATCAAGGTGTGAAGCAGGAATAAATCCCTTAATTCCATTAATATTTGCTAAAACACCACCTTTTACAACCTCAGTTACTACCCCTTCAATTTCACTTTGATTATGGTATGCTTGTTCCACAAAATTCCATGCGTTGATGGCATCTGCCTTTTTCTTTGATAAAATTACATTGCCATCTTTATCTTCTAGATTTACAACATATACTTGTATCTTATCTCCTACTTTAACAATGTCCTCAGGAGATTCAAAAGGTATATTAGAAAGTTCATTAATTGGTATAACACCATCGGATTTGTATCCGATGTTTACCAGAACTTCATTGCTGTCAATTTTTACTACAGTCCCTTCTACAATAGTATCTTCTTTCAAATCAGTGAAAGCATCTGCGTAAATTACTTCACCTTCTTCCATGTTTCTTGCTACTTCTTGCTTGTCCATGTCTTTATTTAGTTCATCCATCTTAGAAATAACCTCCTTTATAATCCAGTCAGGTGTAGAAGCTCCGGCAGTTATACCAACTATATCAGTAGATTTAAACCAGTCTCTTTGTATTTCTGCGGCTGTTTCTATATGGTAAACTTTCGCCCCTACATTCTGACAAACTTTGACTAATTTTTTAGTATTGGAGCTGTGTTTGCCTCCAATCACAAGTATTACATCTACATTTGCCGCTACTTCGGCAGCAGCATTTTGCCGATCCAAAGTAGCTTTACATCTTGTGTTGTAAAAAACAGCAATATCAAGTTTTGATTGTAATATATTCATAATGTTATTTACATTTTCTTCAGTTTGTGTGGTCTGTATTACTACACCAACTCTTTTATTTGTATAAAAATTTTTGGCTTCTTCTACATTTTCTATTACTTTTACATCCCCATTACACCAACTCTTAATACCCTCAACTTCAGGGTGATTATGATCACCTATTATAACAGTAAGATATCCTTTATTGGAAATATCAGCGGCTAATTTTTGAACCCGTTTTACGAGGGGACATGTACAATCGATGATGTTTAATCCTCGTGATTCTAATTGTTTTATCACATCTGGGCCAACACCATGAGTCCTAATAATTACGTTCCCATTTTTTATATCACAAAGGTCTGCAGCTGTAATTCCTAAACTTTTTAGTCTTTCAACTTCTTGAGGATTGTGAATTATTGGCCCTAGTGTATAGGCCTGCTCATTTTTTTCGATTAAACTCTCAACTGTTTTCATGGCCTTATTTACGCCAAAACAAAATCCTGCGTGATCGGCAATAATTAGTTTCAAACAATTTCACTTCCTACAAATTATTATTAACGCATAAAAGCAATTAATTCTTAATTTAAAAGACTAACTTTCTTTTGATTCGATAAAGATATGAATAATTCCTGCTTTTTATAAAAAATTAAGAGGATATTAAATTGGCCACTTCCGAAAACAGAGCAACACTAATCTCTTTTAATTCTCGAGATGACAACGTTTCACTTTGATAATATTCATCAAATTTTATAGGTTTTCCAAACTTTACATCAATCCTGGAAAATAATTTGTAATTGCCGTTTATTGCTACAGGCACCAAAATTACATCTTTGCTTTTTGCTGAAATAAGGGCTAAGCCCGGTTCAGGTTCTAGCAATTTGCCATCTTTGCTTCTTGTGCCTTCTGGAAAGATACCTAAAACTTGCCTATTCTCTAAAACATGAAGAGCTTCTCTTATAGCTTTTCTATCAGGCTTACCTCTTTTAACCGGAAAAGCATTTAACTTCTTAAGAATAGTACCAAAAATAGGATATGAAAACAACTCTTCTTTAGCCATAAAGTAAATTGGTCTTTTTAATACACAACCTATAATTACAGGGTCCCACACGCTTTTATGGTTTGAATAAACAATTACAGCACCATGCTCCGGAAAATCACTAATGCCGGTAGTTCTAATTTTGAATAATACATGTATCACTATATTGCATATAAATCTGATAAAGCTATAAAACAATACCTTCCCCCCTTTTTATCACATCTATTATTTCTTCAACTACTTGCTGTATGGTTTTGTTGGTAGTGTCAATAATTACAGCATCTTCAGCAGCTTTTAAAGGTGAATAATCGCGATTTTTATCCTGAAAATCTCTATACTCTATATCTTTTTCCACTTGCTCCAAAGTAACATCATGCCCTTTTCTTATCATTTCCCTATATCTTCGAATAGCCCTTTCCCTTACGTCTGCTGTTAAAAAAAATTTGTATTTCGCATCAGGTAAAACAATTGTTCCGATATCTCGCCCATCCATAACCACACCTTTGTTTTTCGCCATTTCCCGTTGAAGTTGTATCATTACATGCCTAATTTCCGGTATCTTAGCTATTCTTGAAACTTCATTGGTTACTTCAATACTTCTTATATCATCAGACACATCTTCGTTATCTATATAAACTCTTTTTCCTTCAATTTTAATTTCTATCTGTTTGATAAGTTCAACAATGTCATTAATGTCACTTTTGTTATGCCGGATTGACAACAAGGTAATAGCCCGATACATGGCTCCTGTATCAATATAGGTCATGTTTAACGTATCAGCAACTATTTTAGCAACGGTGCTTTTACCTGCACCAGCAGGACCATCAATAGCAATATTGAAATTCAAAAGAATCTCTCCTCATTTATTTTAAGCACAGTTACATCCTGCAACAAAGCCAGTAGAAAAGGCTGCTTGCAGGTTATAACCTCCTGTTACTCCATCTATATCTATAACTTCACCTGCAAAATACAATCCCTTAATTTTTTTGGATTCCATGGTTTTAGGATTAATTTCTTTAATGGAAACTCCACCGCGAGTTACAATAGCTTCATTTTCTCTACATCCTGTTATAGTTACGCAAAAATTTCTTAAAGAATCCAGTATCTTTTTTCTTTCATTGCGCGTAATTTGATTGATCTTTTTTTCCGGATCAATTCCGGTATAATTAACAAAAACCGGAATCATCTTTTTAGGTAATAAATCATTTAGTGAGTTTTTAAACATTTTATTTTTATATAAATTAAAATCCCTGAGCAAACGCTGTTCAAGCTCCTGTTCTGTTAAAGCCGGTTTTAGATTTATTGAAACCACAGGGTTAGATTCCAGATAGTCCACTACCTGTCGACTTAAAGTTAATATTATGGGTCCTGATATGCCATAATGGGTAAATAGCATTTCGCCAAATTCTGAAGCTATCTTTTTTTGCTTAACATACACTGTCGCCTCAACATTTTTCAGAGTAAGCCCCTGAAGATCCTTTACCCAATCCTCTTGACATATTAAAGGGACCAGTGATGGCTTAAGAGGTACAATGGTATGACCTGCTTGTAGCGCAAGTTCATATCCATCTCCCGTAGAACCGGTAGATGGATAAGAAAGGCCTCCTGTTGCAATAACAACTTTATCACAATAAAATTCTTTTAATGTATCGCCAAACAATATACCTTTTATTTGATCCTGTTCTATAACTAAACGCCTTACACGACTGTTGAACATGATATTGACGTCCAAATCTTTCAGTGCTTTTTGCATAGCATTAACCACATCAAGCGATTTATCAGACTGGGGAAAAACTCTTCCGCCCCGCTCTACTTTGGTTTTTACTCCGAGTCCTTCAAAAAATGCTATTAAATCTGTGTTAGAAAAGGCTGTAAGAGAGCTAAAAAGAAATTTGCCGTTACCGGGGTAATTGGCAATAAAATCTTTCAAATTTTTTATGTTTGTTAAATTACACCGACCTTTTCCAGAAATCAATATCTTTCTTCCTAGATTAGGATTTCTCTCGAAAAGATATACTTCAGCACCTCGTGAAGCGGCCTGATAAGATGCCATAAGACCTGCAGCGCCACCGCCAATTATTGCAACTTTAGTCATTTGATCATCCCGTTATCGTTTTATTTTTCTTGACAAGAGCATTAGTTGATTTTTTAATTCTTCATTCATTCTAAATAATATTCTCTCTAAATCTTTATTTGTTATAAACATTTGCGGTGGTTCCAAAATTTCCAGTTTCCTAAATTCTTCTCTCATGACAAAACGAATTATATCTTCGATTGAGTCGGCATGCATAGTAATCTCACAAGGAGCATATGCTACTTTTTCTCCTAAAGCCTCATCGTAAACCACATAGGGTTCTTGAGAAATATCACAGTCAATAAAGGAAATACCCTGAACGGGTATATTTTTTAGCAAGGCTAATTGTTCTTCTCTTGTTTCTTGAGCAACTTGTTCTACGGGCTTTCCGCCAAACAAAAACTTTCCGGGTTTATACTCCCCCCTATAATCGAACCTCACTTTAAACCTTATTTTGCTTTGAACTATCTCATCGCCAAGTTTGACCTTAACCATAAGTTGCCCCTCCAACATTATATTATCTTTTTTAACTCTTCCATTGAATTGAGTACTGTAGCTCTCGTCTTGATGTGATTATATATTTTTGCAGCTTTACCATTGGTATAATCTCTATTTTCAATGTCCTGTTCTTCTAAAATAAAAATTATTTTTTGAGCAACTAGTTGATTAATACATTCGAGATTTTTTAAATTTCCGAAACCAAAGGGAATATTAGCCAGGATAACTGCATCAGACTCATTAATGTAAGAAATATTTTCTATTGCTTTTTCCTCGGTAATAGGTGAAAATGGTATTTCTTCCACAACGGTAAAACCCAAAAGCCTTGCCACTTTCCAATCTGTATCGCCTTTATTTAAAACACCAGTAGAAACTTTATAACCTCTTTGACTTAAATAATATAATAATCTTTCACCTTCTCCACCGCCACAAATTACATGGAGTCTTTCAAAAGGTCTAGATTGCGCATCTTCATTGGCTAAATTTAAAAAAATAATAACTGGCCGCTTCTGGTCGTTGGAATAATCTACACGAACATTCATATTGAAAACTTCTTTTATATTTTGTTCATTTATTACTTCATGTAAGTAGCCCATTTTATATATCCTATGTTCTTTTAAAAGAATCACTTTATTGCAAAACATAGATGCTAAATTAATGTCATGGAGAACAATCAATATAGTCAATGATTTTTTGATACATAAATTTTTTAGTAGCTCAAGCAGTTCCCACTGGTAATTAATATCTAGATGAGATGTAGGTTCATCTAATAAAAGTAAAGTTGGTTGTTGGGCTAGGGCTCTGGCAATTAGTACCCTTTGTCTTTCTCCACCGCTCAGCTGATTGATAGGCTTATCTCGAAGATGCATTACGTCCATAGTTTTCATACAATCTTCGATTATTAGCATATCTTTCGAATGTTCGTGTTCAAAGCTTTTTAAGTGAGGATTCCGACCCATGGCTACTACTTGCTCTACTGTAAAGCTTATATCTTCTAAAGATGTATCCTGCGGAACCGTAGCTACACGTTTAGCTAAATCCTTTACGCTAAGTTTAAAAACATTTGAGCCATCAACATAAATACTGCCCTTATGTGGTTTAAGCCAACGATTAATATTTTTTAGCAAGGTAGTTTTGCCACAACCGTTAGGACCTAATATGCCTACAAAATCTCCAACATCTAACGTAAAACTAATATCATTTAATATATTTTTATCGTCATATTTAAAACTAAGGTTTTTAACTTTTAAAATTTCTTCGGGCATTTTACCACCTTTTTACCCCAAGCCTATTATAAATTCCCGCACTATTTTAGCTGCTAAAAGTGAAGTTCTTTCAGATAAATCATTAGCAGGAGACACTTCTACTAGGTCAAATCCCACAATGTTTAATTCTTTAAAATAACTTACAACTTCCAGTATTTCTTGAGAACTGCAACCACCTGGTTCAGGAGTTCCTGTACCTGGAGCAAAAGCCGGATCAATCACATCAATATCAAGGGTTATATATATAGGTTTGTCTTTCAAATCTTGGAATACACTTAAAAAAGGTGCCTTGACCTCGATTGGAAACATATGAGTGTGTTCATTTGCATAAACAAACTCTTCTTTTACTCCAGAGCGTATACCGAAATGATAAATATGTTTATCTTTAACGTGTTCAGAAATTCTTCGCAAGACAGTGGCATGTGATAGTTTTTCTCCGAAAAAACTGTCCCTTAAATCAGCATGGGCGTCAAAATGCACAACTGTAAGTTCAGGATATTTTTCAGCTACTTTTTTTACTATAGGATAGCTTACGAGATGTTCCCCTCCTAAAAACAAAGGGATTTTATTGTCATTTAAGCAGTGCTCAGTAACTTCTTCTATAAGTTCAAGGCTTTTTGCAACATTTCCAAAGGGTATGTCCACATCACCAGCATCAAAAAACTTTTTCTCTTCGAGAGAATCATCAGCATACACACTATAACTTTCTAGGCCATAGGAAACTTCCCTTATTTTTTTAGGCCCAAAACGAGTACCGGGTCTGAAACTTACTGTAAAATCCATAGGAACTCCGATAATTACGATCTTCGAATTCTTGTAATCGTCTTTTGCTTCCAAAAATCTATCTTGATTGTGTAAATGTTCAAATATACTCAACATCTATTCTCCTCTATTCTGAAATTAGTTTACCGACAAAAGGTGGTAAAATAAAATAACTTTTGTGAAGTTCCCTAGTATAGTACTTTGTATCTAAATTTGGCATAGAACTGATTTCCTTAGTAACAGGGTTTATAGTTTTTGAGCCCATAGTAAAAGTCCAGAGAGCTCCTGGATATGTGGGAATAACCGCAGTATACATATTAGTATAGGCAAATACGGATGACATATCCTTATATATTTTTCTTACTAAATCACCCAATAAAATAGGTGTTTCAGTTTGCGCAACCACAATTCCATCTTCATTTAAAGCACTATAAACGTTTTTATAAAACTGGGTGGAAAACAATCCTTCAGCTGGTCCTATAGGGTCTGTTGAATCTATTATTATTACGTCATAACCTTTATTTTTCTTTACAAATTCTATCCCATCTTCATAAAAAATCTTAACTCTAGGATCTGTCAAACCACAACTTACTGATGGAAAATATTTTTTTGATGTTTCTACAACTTCCTTATCGATCTCGACCAAGTGTACTTCTTTTACAGGATGCTTCAAAAGCTCCCTTACTGTTCCCCCATCTCCGCCACCTATGACTAAAACCTTAGATGCGTTGCCATGTGTCAACATGGGAACATGTGAAATCATTTCGTGATAAATGTATTCGTCCTTTGTAGTAAGCATGACTAAATCGTCTAAAGTCAAAAGCCTTCCGAAGTCTTCTGTTTCATATACTGAAATCTTTTGATACTCGCTTTGTGTCGCATAAAGAATCTCTTTAATTCTAAAGGACAATTTTACATTTTTTGTTTGGTATTCTGAAAACCAGAGCTCCAAATGTTTCACCCCTAATTCAACATATTTTTCGGGAAAAATTATATCAGATATAAACTAAATTCTCAAATATATAATTGCTTGCAATTACATAGTTAATGACAATGGCAACTGTTAAAGAATTCATCCACATCAAGTTCCATAATAAATTGATCCTTTATATTCCTACTATGGCTTTCATACAGTTTTCTGTCACATTTGGTTGCAGCGACGTATTTAAAGCCAAATCGCTTAAAATATTCACTTTTGTCATCGCAAATTATGTATATCTTTTTTACGTTTCGTCTGTCAGCGTAGTTTATAAGTGCTCTAACTAAACCGTCACCTAAACCTTGATTTCTGTACTTTGGAATTATATAAACAAATTTTATTAGAGCTAAATCTTCAATAATATCTAAGTTTCCACAACCAACTATTGTGTTTTCTAGTTCTACAACCAAGGTATGTTCAGTGAGATTAGCAGGGCAAAATTGAGCAAAATCAGTATTATTTATTACTTCCTGTATTTTGTATTTATCTTCGAAAGTTGCCTTTCTTATTGTAATCAATCTTTTCGCTCTCCTTTAAGTTTCTTTATGTAATTAATTTCGCCTTGATTTAAGTACCTCCATTGACCTACTTTTAAACCATTTAACGAAAGCTTTCCGAGTTTCGTTCTCTTTAAATCAATAACGGGGTGTCCTATTGCTGCACACATTCGCCTAATCTGCCGCTTTCTGCCTTCATGAATCTTAAGCTCAATTATTGTTGAGCTTCCTAACTTCTTTATTATTCTTACACTAGCAGGTGATGTTAAACCATCTTCAAGCATGATACCACTTTGTAAAGCTTTTATATCTTTTTCATCAATAACACCTTGCACATGAGCAATATACGTTTTAATAACTTTAAATTTGGGGTGAGTAATTTTATATGTAAGCTCACCATCATTTGTTAACAACAAGAGACCCTCTGTATCTTTATCCAAGCGTCCAACAGGAAAAACTTTCTCTTTTACCCCTTTTAATAGGTCAATTACAGTAGGTCTTCCAAAAGGATCCTTAACGCTAGTAAGCACTCCTTTGGGCTTATTTAAAAGTATATAAATAAATTCACGCTTTATATTGCAAATCTTACCGTCAACCTCAATAATATCTGACTCAGGCTCAACCTTAGTGCCTAATTCTTTAACAGTGACTCCATTTACTTTAATTCGACCTTGTAAAATTAGATTTTCACTTGCCCGGCGTGAAGCAATTCCCGCTTGAGATAAATATTTTTGCAATCGTATTTGCAATTGCAACTCTCCTTTTATGTCTATTATTATACACATTAACTTCTTTTTCCTGCTTTTATTTAGCTTTTTAAAAATTATTCGCCTAAGAAAAAACTGATTCTAAATTGAATCAGTTTTTTCCTCCTCGCTTAGCTTTTGAATTATTTTTTGCACAAAAGGTCCACCTTCGCCTAATGCATACGCACTCATAGTGCCACAGGCTACATTTCTAATCGCAAAAGGTATATATTCGGCGGGAACATTTGCTTTCTCAAGCCTTTTTTTAATGTTCAAAGCTGCTTTAATGCCCTCTTCGCTGGCTATATTGTTTACTTTCTTAACAATCTTTTCATCACCAAAACAGACCGTGCCCAATTTAGAAAAAATCTTTGCTATTTTACTGCGCACGGCTAAATCTTCACCATCGATTAATATAAGAGGCAGCTCATTGGTAGCCACCATATAGTTAGCATGACCTATAATTTTAGCGGAAGCTAATTTGCACAAGCCCTTTAATGGTTCAAATTCTACCTTTTCTGTATCTGTAGAAATATTTATAAGTATTTGATGTTGAGCAACATAATTTTTAAGTTCTGCTACAGCTTCTGAAAAGACTTGTGCGGGTAATGCTGTAATAATATAATCTGAATTTGACAAGAGAGAATAATCTGATGTTGCTAAAGCAGATACTTCTTTCGCTAACAAGCCACATTTCCTTAAATCTTTATCTATCAAAATCAGATTATATTGAGATTGCAACTTGCGGGCAATTAAACTGCCCATACGACCAGTGCCTATAATAGCAACTGTTTCCATATCCAGCCCCCTAAATTTATTTTAACTTAATCAATAGAGTGTTTACTAAAGTTGCAGCACCCTCCTGTTTTATATCAATTACTGGTATATGCATGACATTTTGCATTTTTTCTAGTAATTCATCTCTATTAATGTAGCCGGGTTCATAACTATTTTTATCAAACCGATACTTTGGATAAAAAGGATTAACGGTAATAGCCAACAAAGGGAGGTTTTTTAAGGTTTCTACATTTCCGCCATTCTCTTTTATCCTTTTTATTTCATTTAATAGATTTTGTGAGTCTCCTCCTGTGATTAATTTTATGGGATCCTTAATTATTAAAGTCTTATCTAACCATAATCCCCTTAAATTATCATTGAGTTGTTTTAGGGCAAGTTCAGATATTAAATAAGGAATAAAAATAATTTGTACATTATTAATATCAGTTAATATTTCATTTACCGTTGAATTATCTATTAGTGAACCGTACCGCAATGATTTTATTCCTTCATCTGTGTTTTTAGGAAAGAGTGCAATCTTTTCAAGGTGGAGAAAGTGCTGCAACTTATCTTCCTGCACTTTAGGTAAATTTAGTAATTCATATAAAGCTTTAGTTTCTTCAACTAACACATCTATATTTGTATTACGAGCAGCACCGGTAGCAATAATAATTCCATCTGTTTCAACCATTGGTGCAATTCTATTCAAAGCACCATCTACAAGTATTATTTTACAACCTAGCTCATTAATCATTTTATCTTTAACGTATTTTAATTGACTGCCTTTATTAGGTCCTGCTACTACTGCCAAGCCTTCTTTAACAACTCTCACTATATTTATATTTCCTAGGGGAGTTGTGATATTAGTTGTTTCTAATACTTCATATTCAGCACTTCCGCCTTTCAGGCATTTTTTAGCTATGGCTAAAATGGTATTTTCTTTTACATATAGACGAGGTTTGGGTAATCCGGTAATATTATCTATTTCTTCACCATCATAACCTATGCTGGTTAAACCAATGGAAATATTCCTGTTGTACAATTCACCAAGAATGGCGGAGGTGGTAGTAGTTTTTCCCGTATTTTTAGCAGTTCCTGCTATGCCTATTGTTAAGCTCATAATACCCCCCTTTACAGGCAAATATTAAATATTATAAATTATGATTTACTGATTACTGTATTTCTACCTGCTCTGCCTGGATAAGCTCCATCTTCTCTACTTCCTAATAATCCTTGGTATAACGCATCAACAAAATTTCCTTTTTTTGCTACGGCTTCTAATACCTTTTCAATTCCTTCTTCCATTTCTGCAGCCCATTTTTTAGCATTTTCTGTAGGAGTTATATCAGCATGGCCGAAAAATCTAAACGATGCTTGCGTAGCTCTCAGTGTGTCTATTCTGGATGCTGCTGTTATGGGACCTTTAGAGAAAGCTTCATCTGATGAAGCTATAGAAATTGCATCAACTCCTAATGAGGAAGCAAGTGATGCGTGAAGTGCCGTCATCATAGATGACTGGACTCTATCCTCAGTTTGGGTTAAAAATCCAATTGGTGCTCCACACCATATTGGAGCATTGACAATATTTCTAAGACAGTATATCTTTGCTGCATTAAAGTCAACATAGTTGTCCACCATTTGGCCATTAATCATGACTTCCGGTGAATAGCAAAATAGTGGTTGAAGTATGGGTTTGCCACCGAGCCTTAAACCTAATTTTGACACAATGAGCATACCTGCAAAAGCTTTAAAAGCAGGAACTCCGGAGAGCTCTTCATTAGTAACTACATCAAAAGGCATTCCAAATTCTGCAGCATATTTTATGGCGGCTACTGCGTCAACTGTAAGGCGTGATGGATCTGTACCACCGCTTAATGATCCGTAAGCTATATTAATTTTCGTCAAGTCAGCCCCAATCTTGCCTGCTAGCAAGACTGTTTCAGGAGTATTTAATCCCCTATGTGCCCTTACTTGCCAAAGGGTATAAGGGGCTAGAGATTCCTTGATGCTCTTTAAATTCTCATATGTTATTATAGACCCATCTTCTTCATGGGTTATGTAGCCTTCCAGGAAACCTTCCGTTCGGGCTCCCCAAGATGGATCAAAGTGAACTACGCCATCTGCACCCCAAGCTTCACATGACTTAATATGAGCTATATCCATAAATGGACAGCCTGTTCCATATTGAATAAATACTGCAGGATTTTTATCGGTATGCTGCAGTTTTATTGGATTCATTCTGAAATTAACGTCATCTACATATCCTCTAAGTGCTTTTACTTCATCTTTGGTAAGTGGCCGAGTTTTTTCACGGTACTTGCCAGCTTCATAAAAAGATTTAACTACATCATCGCAGTACCTGGCATATTCCTGGCGAAGTTTTTGTTTCTCTGATTCATCGGTGCTATCTAATATTTGTCTGCGAAGCTCTGCTCTTAGTATGGCAGTAGAAGTTTTGTTGCTTGTATAATCAAGGATTCCATCAACTATGGTATCTAACAATTTTTCAATTCTCTTATTGCGAAAACTATAGTCATAACCTTGAGTAATATCTTTTTTGTTTTGTTTAATTCCACTTTCAGAAGGTACATACTCTCTTCCTTCTACGAAAGCAACAGCTTCTTCTACAGTAGTACCGGGCCCGAAACCAGCATCAAAACCTAGTTCTGCTGCAAGTTCAGGTCTTATAGCCATACCACCTATTCCTATTTTAACCTTATCTCTTATACCAGCAGCTTCTGCTAAATCAATAAATTTCCCTAAAATTTCTGCCACGCCGTAACCGAGTGTGCGGCTAATTAAAACAACGTCTACATCGTTATCTACAATGGCTTTTATAATTTCTTCCTGAGAATAGTCCGGGGGCATAAGTAAAGTATCATGACCGTTTTGTTCCAGTCCTCTTTTTATCATTTTTAATCCGATATCATGAACTGGGTCCAGAGGTGCAAGCAGAACTTTCTTCTTCATGACAAATTCCTCCCTATTTTCTTTGATCAAATAACCAACTATATTTGTCTCCTGGTTTATAAATATATCCTCTAACCCTAACTCTTGCGCCAGGACCTTGATGTTGAATAAAAACTATAGATATATCCTGAAAACCCAATTTCTCCATCAATTCCACAGAAAGTCTCTCTGCTTCTTCTTCATCTTTGCAAACTAAATACGTTTCTACATCAACTGCATCCATTACTTTTTCTAATATGTCCGGCATTTTACCTCCTCCTTACTTTTTTAATTAAGGGATTCAATTTTCTTTTTGAGACTCGTCGTTTCCTTCTCTGTTATAAGCAATTTCCCAGTACTTTTTGACATCTCTCTCGAGATTTTCAATATGATTAATCATTGCTTTCTCAGCTAATTCCGGATTCCTGGAAGCAATAGCTTCATATATACTTTTATGGTCTAAGAGAACTGTACTCTTTACTCTTTTTCTTATATACTCAAGCATAGGTGAAAGCTGCCCATGCTGCCTTATTAAATCCATAGCTGCATCTAAAACTCTGTTTCTAGCTGCTTTAGATATAATTTTATGAAATTCTACATCATCATCTGCTATGGAAATACCTTCTTTAACATGGATTTCTTGCCTTTTTATAATTTTTTCCATTTCAAGAATTTCTTCATTAGTTATATACATTGCAGCTAACTTTGCTAATTGGCTTTCGATGGCCTTTCTTGCTATTAACATATCCAATAGTTCTTGTTTACCTGTTACTCTTATTACATTTAGCAATTCTTTTCCATAATGATTAATATTGTTTTCACGTTCTAGCTCCGCAAGTAATTCTTTACCTGTAGGAGTTAACTTTCTACCTTTAAAACCGATTCTTTCAGTATATCCTTTTAGATCCAATTGCCGTAATATTCTACCAACAGTAGCTTCACTAATATCAAATCCTTGCATTTGCAAGCTATGACGTATGAAGCCAGAACCTACGGGCCCTTGAGAATTGTCAATGGCCTTTAAAGTAAAAAACAAAAGTCGAAGTTTTTCATGTTGCATATGAAACCCCCATCTTGTATAATAATACAACTATTATCTTATGATGAATCTATAATAACAAAACGACATAAAAAATGTTAAGTAGTAGCACAGCCACTCAATTATTTAACCGCCCACAAAAATTTTAACACGATATCGGCAACAATGCTAATTAGGTTTACGGGGGTCGTTTTATATAAACTGGTGGCTAAATATTGGCAATTGTGTTTGATAAAGTATTTAAAATAAAAGGAGTCAGTAATGACCCCTTTTATTTATGGTGTTTCATGAATGCCTTTATTATACAACTTTCTGATTAAACACATTTGTCATTCCTGCTTTGTCTACCCGATCCTTTATTGCATTTACATCTGTTGTATATAATCCAAGTTGCTTCATTCTCTCAAAATAGACGGAGCCGGAAAACGTATATTTCTTAGATATGCCTTCTTCTGTTTTCATTTGTTCTTTTACATAAGCAATAGCGTCGCCTACAGCAAGGTCTGTAGGAATCTGTATCAGTTCTTGACCCACAGCCCACCTTACGGCATTAGCCCCTGCAAGAGTACCAGTGCAGATGGCTTCTGTATGTCCTACCAGTGGGCCAGCTTTTTCTCCTCCACAGAAAAGATTGTCAACACCTTCTGTTCTTAAATAGTTATCCCGTGGCGAAAGAGCCAAATATCTTATTGAATTACCTAGGTTTCCTGCATATGGATCTTCATATCGCGCATTTTCAAACCCAGGAATTTGTCTTAAATCCTTTAATGGGAAGAAGGGCGTCATTAATTTTGCATGTCCAGTATCAAGCAGAATAACATTATCTACAAATTCTTTTAAGGCATACTGTTGACAGGCTTTTTTAGTTAGAATGTCTGATCCCTCTTTAGCGTGTTCTGGAACAGGAACAATGGCCACACCGGTTGAATTTAACTTGTCTACAATTTCTTGCGAAAGCGATTCTTTAAAAAGTTTGCAAGAACCGCTCATAGCACCATAGGTGCCATCGGCTTTTTTAGCCATCATTTCTTTGACACCCATCTTAGCCGCAATGCTTACTCTTGGTCCGTAACTTGGACACCTGTAAACACACATGGCGCATCCATTGCCATATTTTGTGCAATTTCCTTGTGGGCCAGCAGTTCCTGTACATTCTATAAAAACATCGCCTTCAAATTTTCTACCATCTGCTGTAATAACAGCTAATATCTTGTTGCCATCTGCTACTACATCTGTTACGCGGCTTTCCGTATGAACCTCCACACCTGCATCAATAAGAACTTTTTTAACTGCTGGTTCAACTAAAGCAACATCATATAATGTTGCATGTTTGTGACCGGGAAACTCGATGTTTTTATGCCTTGCTACACTATCCGTAACTTGGAATAATTCGCCTCCACCCATTGCTATCATTTCTTCTGTGGCTGTAAATCTTCCGTTGTTCCTCATAATTCCGCCCACAAGGCCTGTTCCCAATAACATATCGGTTCTTTCTAATAAAACTACATCGGCGCCTGCTTTTTTAGCCGATAATGCAGCTGCTGAGCCTGCCCAGCCTCCGCCTACGACAACTACTTTGGGCATGCAAATACCTCCCTAATTTTTATTTTCTACGCCAAGGCCACTGCCTTGGCGTATGGTAATTAATGATTAATCTATATATCCACTGTATTTGGCGATGATTTCCATAAGCTTAACTAGAGCCTTCACAGCATATCTAAATTTGCTTTCAATAATTTGACCGTTGTCATCGGTAGTACCGAGGCCTGGGGAAATCATTATGTTAGCGTCATAGGCAACTGTCGGGATTACACCCATCTGTGAAAGTCCTACCTGCAACAAGTGGCTTCCTGCATACATATCTTCTATAGAGAAGATGGGGAATCCTAGTTCGTCACCCTCCCAGGTCTTTTCGTAGTTAACTTCAACAGCTCTGCTGTTGTAAGACTTGGAGATTATTATACCTTTTCTAAGTTTGGGATGAATTTGATCAAATTCTTCTACTACGATCTTATACATGTCGTCAACTGGTTTCTTAAGTTCGTCGGGGTTGTCTCTTAATTCTTTGAGTGCTGCAATCATTCCAAGCAGTGCCTCTTTGCCGGGATCAAACACTACATAAGCCGCTTTTCCATAAGATGCTGTTGTTCCGTAGCGATCTCCATGCATACCGAGAGCTCTACGGATTGGAACCATGTACTGTTCTTTACCTATTATCAAACCAGATGTTGGAGATTCGCTGGCTTTATCCATACTGTAAATAATTACATCGGCACCACTCTTAGTAATATCGTGACCTATAAAGGGAACACCCCAAGCGTTGTCAAGTACGTAAGGTACATCAAATTCTTTAGCAATCTCTGCTAAACGCTTCTGCAGCACCGGTACACCATCGCTGTCCTTTACACCATAACCATATCCTGGTGTGTCATACGCAAGTGATGTAATACCTGTAAGCATAGTAGCATGGCGTTCTGCAATTTTCTTAATTTTTTCTGCTGATGCTTCAGGATCAACTTTAGTTAGCTGGATTGTTGGATGAAATTTAATTCCATGAACTGAATAATCGGCACCTACTAACGGCGCTATATAAGCACTCAAATTGTTTTGCCTCTTGCCATAAAATCCTAATTCACCGGCAGTAGATCCTCTGTCGGCTAGAATATCTTTAAAGCAGCCAGGGAATGGTCTTCCGTAACCACCATGGTGGTGTAAATGCTTTTCATATGGAATAATATAGCGTGCTTGATAGGCGTCTCCACGGCCCTGCATAGGTGGTGAAAACAGGGTATCAAAAGTAACCCACAATCCTGCTTCACAGGTGTTAACTGGTGCCGCGTCATACTCATCGCCGTAAACATCTTTAACTAAGCTTCTGACTTCGTCTACCAGTTTAGCCAAAGGAATAACCTCTGTTGCACCCTTTTCCATAGCTTCTCTGATTTTCTTAGTCAATGGTGAAGGGCAGCCGGAAATAGCACCGGTCAATCCAAACTTACCTCTTAAATCTTGAGGAATACCTATTTCATCTGCAGCTTTTTTCGCCTCTGCATAAATATTTGCAGTATTGGCTTGAAGATACCTATACATTTCAAACTTTTTGGTGAATTTAGCCATGTTAAAGTCCTCCTTGTTACTTTAATTTTACAATTAACTCCACTTCACAGGTTGCGTCCATTGGAAGCTGATTGACACCTACAGCAGAACGAGCATGTGCGCCCGCCTCTCCAAATATTTGACCTAGTAACTCTGAAGCTCCGTTTATAACCTGAGGTTGCTGATTGAAGCCATCGGCACTGTTTACAAAACCAACAACTTTAACTATTTTTTCAACATTGTCTAGGCTGCCAGCCAAAGACTTTACTATACTTAAACAGTTAAGGGCACATATTTTAGCAGCTTCATAGGCCTCTTCTACTGAAACTTCAGCACCGACCTTGCCTTTATACTTTAATTCACCATTGACAAAAGGTATTTGGCCGGCAGTGTAAATGTATTTGTCTACTTTAACACCGGGTACATATGCTGCTACAGGTTTTGGTGGCTCTGGTAATGTGATACCTAACTCCTGAATTTTTTTCTCAAATGACATATAAGCACCTCCTTTCAAATGATGCAAATGAATGTTTAAATATTTAACCAATAATAACCTCATCATCTAAGTTGAGATTTCTTTGGTTCCCTGAAACGCGTTCTTCGCCATATATGACGATATTATAGTGGTTAGGCATATGCGTTTCATCAAAGCCTGCAATTTTACCAATTAAATGACCATTTATTTTAACTTCATCACCTACAGTTATTACTGTGCTCTCTTTTACTGCAAAGAATCCTATATATGCAATCTTATTTACAGTATCTCCTGGTTTTTTATTTTCATCAGTCAAAATAAGTTCGTGAACTTCATTTGCAACAAGGCAACGAGATGGTTGAGGAATCAATTGCAAACCGCGTTCTTCATAAGTGCCGTCCAAAACAACAACCAGGCTGCCTTTCAATGGCTTCTTTTTTGCATAAGGATTGGTTTTAAACATACCTGTTTTATATGGATCAACCACAACTTTACCTCCTCATCAATGATGAGCTATTATGTTATATAAATTCGACATAAATAACGAAAATCCTTCTCAAAATTTAACTTTTTTAACATTTTTATTTCAATCAGTTTTTTCCCATCTTGTCCAAAATCTTAAAATCCTATTTAGAATGTAATTATATGTTTTTAACGGAACATCCTTAGCCGTAATTAAAGAAGTTGATGTAACCAAATCATCATCTATATAAACTTGTACTTGTCCTACTTCTTCTCCCTTAAAAACGGGAGCTTTAATTTTTTTGGGAACTATCAATTTAAATTTAATATTTTCGCTTTCCTCTATTGGCAAGGTGATGCTATCTTTTGCAATTAAATCCACTGTTTTAATAACGCCATTTTCCACATTTACAGTTGTGAGATAATTATTTTTAGAAATTATATTTTTCAGTTTATAGTTCTCAAATCCATAGTTTAATAATTTCTTAGAATCTTCAAAGTGGTTTTGTGAACCTAAAACAACCGATAATAAATGAAAACCATTGTTTTTAGCAGTGGCCACCAAACACCTTCCGGCTTTTCCGGTATAACCGGTTTTAATTCCATCGGCGCCTTCAAATTCCCATAATAGCCTGTTTGTATTAAAAATCTGCTTGTCAATATCTCCATATTTTATTTCTTTTGTTTTAGTTTGAACTATCTCACGAAATTTAATATTCTTTAATGCATATCTTGATATAACTGCTAAATCTACTGCAGTTGTATAGTGTTCAGGATCATCAAGACCATGGGGGTTTGTAAAGTGAGTATTTAATGCCCCTAGTTCTAAAGCCTTTTGATTCATCATTTGTACAAATTTATCTTCGGTTCCTGCAATATGTTCCGCAATTGCTACTGCCGCATCATTACCTGAAGGCAACAGCAGCCCGAATAGCATATCTTCCAGAGTCAAGACGTCACCAGGTTTAAGGTAAAAAGAGGAACCGCCGATTGAAGCAGCTCTCGGACTTACTCTGATTTGGGATTGTAAATCCCCTTTTTCTAAGGCAACAATAGCAGTCATGATTTTTGTGGTGCTAGCCATAGCCATTTTTTCTTGAGAATTTTTTTCTAACAAAATTCTTCCACTTATTGGATCCATCAGGACAAATGCCTTGGCGTTTATCGACAATGCATTATCTGCAGCTTTTGCGCTAATGCAAGAAATTGCTATGAATAAATAAATAACCAAAAAGATGGCTATTATCTTTTTTGTCATAAAACACCCTCCCACCATATTTTTATATTTATACACGGTTTTAATTCTTGAAAAAATTGGTGGGTTTTCCAGAAAAATATTAGCTGCAAAAAAAAAAAAACGGCTCCATGTTCACATGGTCCGTTAAAAACTTACTGCTTTTTTAAAATGTTGGTTATTTGATCAACAATCTGGGGAGCAATGTCGATTATCCGTTCCACTGTAGTATTTTGATCAACTGGCAAAAGTCTAATCTGACCCTGCCCTACAACCATAAACGCCATTGGCTGGACAGATACACCGGCACCGCTTCCGCCACCAAATGGCAGTTTATTTTTTTCACCCTTATCATTATCTTTTGATGTCTTTGCCTCAAATTCGCTTCCACCTGCAGCAAAACCAAAACAAACCCTGGAAACCGGGATTATTACGGTACCATCCTGGGTTTCAACTGCATCACCAACAACTGTATTGACATCCACCATTTCCTTAATGCTTTCCATAGAAGTCTTTATCAAACTCTGAATTGGATGTTCATCCATGATAAAGTCGCCCCTTTAGATGTTTTCTTTATGGCTTTTTGTTTTAATCTAATGTTAAACAATAACCAATACCAAGCTATTATCAAACTTGCAATTATAATATAGCCAACTCTAAGATGAAATATGCAGTTAACATCTATTTGAAAGGATTCAGGCTCAAGAAAATTAGGTCGGACGTTAGTTTTAACATCTGCTTTTGCAAAATTTGCGTGCATAGAAAGAAAACCTAATATTTGATATATGGCACTCCAAATGTAACCTGCGAAAAATCCCGTCAACGCCGGATTTTCACTGCCGAATGCAATATCTATATTCAGATAGGTGACATTTACTTTATTAAGCAATATATTAATTAGTTTTTTAAATGTTTTTAAGTATGTAATACAAAACTTTAAAATATTAATTATCACTTTAAACCTGTCTCTGAGGGGTGAAATGACGACTTTTCTAGATTTAATTTTTCCCTTCTTTTTGCTCTGCATTTTATACCTAAAACTCAATAATGGAATAAAGCTTCTTATTGTAAATTTCATTTCTGGTATTTCTAAAACTATTTTTGATAAACTACACAAGCTTATTTCAAGCTTTATGTGTTCATCACGTGCTTTTTTAAATAGCATAATATGAAATTTTACAGGTAAGAAAAAAACAAGAGAAAAAGCCAGGATAATAAGTAATTGTATCACTTTAATCTCCCTAGACTTTTTCTCTTAGTTTGTGGCAAAAAAATGTTATCAATTCATTTTACTCAATAGAAATATCATCAATGCTTTCTAACCCAAAGTAGTCTAGACAATCTTCAGTTGTAGCATAAAGTATAGGTCTCCCCGGTACATTTAAGCGTCCTTTTTCGTAAATTAGATTTTTTTCTAAAAGGGTATTAAGGGCTTTTTCTGAATTTACACCTCTTATAGACTCAATTTCAGACTTTGTTATGGGTTGTTTGAACATAATTATTGCTAGAGTTTCCAATGCAGCCTTTGAAAGTTGTGATCTGACTTTTGGTTTGAAAATTTTTTCTATATACGGAAAAATTTCGGGCTTTGTTGTAAGTCGAAGGCTGCTCCCTACTTTCGAAATCATTATTCCGTGACTAAACTTATTGTACTCAATTTCTAATTGTTTCACGCATTCCAAGACCTGTTCACATGTCATATTTAATACATTTGCAATTTCATCGATTTTTACAGGATTTCCTGATGTAAACAATATCCCTTCTATAATTCCCATAGCCTTTTGTAATTCCACCTTACAGTCTAAACCTCCCTGTATGTTAAAACGATTTCTCCAAATTGTTTTTCTTGGAATGCATTGATACGCTTCATTTTTACTAGCTCTAAAACAGCTAAAAAGGTCGTTATTATTTCTAGCTTTGATGTCTTTTTATCATACAATTTACTAAAAAATATCTTAGATTTTTGTTTTAATGTTCGGTAGATTTCCATTACCTTACGCGATAAGGGTATAGGGTCTTTAGTAATTTTAGAAACTTTTTCTTCTGGTTTTTTCTTGCTCATAACTGATTTAAAAGCCAATTTTAGGTCTTCAAAAGTAATTTCAGACAGGGGAATTTCATCTGCCCACATTAAAGACAAATCCTCGGGAGGTCTTTTAAATATAAACTCCTGTTCTTCTTCTTTTTTCCTCAACAGTATTGATATCTCTTTGAATTTCTTATACTCAAGCAGTTTGTGCATTAGCTCACTTCTTGGATCCACATCATTATCTTCTGCCACTGCCAATTCTGATGCTACCTCCTGTTTTGGTTTTGAAGGCAATAGCATCTTTGATTTGATACTAAGCAACGTAGCTGCCATTACTAAAAACTCGCTAGCTAAATCCAATTGATTTTCTGTTATTTTGTGAATATAGTCTAAATATTGTTCAGTTAAGTCTGCAATGGGTATATCGTAAATATCGATTTGATTTTTCTCTATTAGGTGAAATAGAAGGTCAAAAGGACCTTCAAATGTATTAATCTTAATATTTAAAGCCACGTTTCTTCACCTTTATCTAGATTTTCATCGCCTCTCTAACCTCTTCTAAAGTCCTTTCAGCTACCAAGCGAGCGCGTTTTGCACCGTTGTCCAAAATATCATCTATAATGGCAGGATTTTGTTCCAATTCATTTCTCTTTTGGCGAATGGGCTCCATTTTATCATTCATAATGGCAGCTAATTTTTTCTTGCATTCTACGCACCCGATTTGGCCCTTTTCGCATAACTCTCTAAGTTCAGTGACATTATCTTTTTCGTCAAAAACATTATAAAAGGCAAACACACTACAAACATCAGGATGACCAGGGTCATTTTTTCTGATTCTGGCGGGATCGGTAACCATCATCTTTACTTTTTGATTTATAGTTTCAGGACTGGCTGAGATTTCAATATAGTTGTCATAGCTTTTGCTCATTTTCCTGCCATCAATACCCGGCAAAACCTTAAATTCAGTGTAAAGGGCTTTGGGTTCTGGAAAAACCGGTTCGTAAAGATAATTAAACCTTCTGGCAATTTCGCGGGTTAATTCAATATGTGGCTGCTGATCTTTGCCTACAGGAACTCTATCTGCTTTATATATCAATATATCAGTTGCCATGAGAACTGGATAGCCCAAAAAACCGTAAGTATTGATGTCTTTATTTTCAAGCTGCTTTAACTGTTCTTTGTAAGTAGGGCATCTTTCAAGCCAAGACAGGGGTGTGAGCATTGAAAGTAAAAGATGTAATTCGGCATGTTGCTTTACATGAGATTGTACAAAAATATTGCATTTTTCAGGGTTAAGGCCTACGCTCACCCAATCTATTACCATTTGCCTAATGTTCTCTTTTAATTCTTGGGTGTTTTCATACCCTGTAGTAAGCGCATGCCAGTCTACCACAACAAAAAAGCATTCATAATCATCCTGTAATTTGATCCAATTTGTCAGTGCGCCCATCATATTTCCAAGATGTAGACGACCCGTAGGTCTCATTCCACTCATAACTACATGGTTTTTCACAAAGATTCCTCCCAAAATTAAAATCTTAATAAAACTAAATTTGATAGAAAATCTAATCCTTTATGAATAAATATTATTATAGGATTTAAGATGCTACTTAGCAATCCAAAATATACTAACAATATTAAGATAAAAGGCCCATATGATTCAAATTTTGAAAACTCGTATGCCTGTCTTGCAGGTAATAACCCAGCTAATATTTTTGAACCGTCTAAAGGCGGAATTGGCAGCAGATTAAAGACAGCCAAAGTTAAGTTGTAAAGAAATAACACATAAATAAAGCTATCTAGAATACCGATGCGAAGTATATCAAGCTTCAAAAAAATTATAGCTAGAAAAGCTATCGCTAAATTAGCTAAAGGACCTGCTATAGAAACCAATATTGTACCCTTTCTAGGCTCTCTATAGTAACTCGGATTTATTTCAACAGGTTTAGCCCAACCGAATCTAAATAGCCATAACATCACCAAGCCAATAGGATCTAAATGAACCAAAGGGTTTAAGGAAAGTCTTCCCATCCACTTAGGTGTTGGGTCTCCTAAGGAGTATGAAACCCTTGCATGAGCATACTCATGCAAGGTAATTGATATCAACAAAGCCGGTATCCTAAGCAACATTTCAGGGCCCCAAAATTGTATCATGAAAGCTGACCATCCTTTCCCAACTGTAGAATTATTTAAGTCTACTTACAGCATTATACCATTTATATTAAAATGAAAAAAGTGTGCTTGAGCACACTTTTTAAATACAACATTCAAATCTACATGCTTGCTAAAAAAACCTTCTTTGCCTGTGGCAAATATACTTCTGCGCTGAGTAAATCCTCATACGTTTGGCGACGCACAACAAGCCGAGCAGTATTATCTTTAACAAAAACCACAGCCGGTTTAGGTAGCATATTATAATTGCTAGCCATTGAATAATGATATGCTCCTGTGCTAAAGACAGCTAATATGTCTCCCGGCTCGATTTTGGGTAAATCAATATCCCAAATTAACATATCACCTGACTCACAGCATTTTCCAGCAATAGATACTTTTTCTACTTTCGGACTATTGGCCTTATTTGCAACTATAGCTGAATATTCAGCACCATATAACGCCGGCCTTATGTTATCACTCATTCCCCCATCTACACTGACATACTTTCTAATACCAGGAATATTTTTGATGGCACCAATTGTATACAGAGTCGTGCCAGCTTCCCCTATAATAGCTCTACCAGGCTCTATTAAAAGTTTCGGAACATGCAGACCGTAATTTTTGCAACTTTCTTTAACCGAAGTAACTAAAGTCTGAATATACTCTTTTACTGGAAGAGGTTTATCTGTTTCACGATATTTTATACCAAATCCTCCACCAAAATCTATTTCTTTGGTAGTGAAACCATATCTATCAAATACATCTTTTGCAAATTTTATCATAATCTGGGCTGCATCTTTAAAAGGTTCGTCTTCAAATATTTGAGAACCAATATGACAATGAAACCCCATAAGCTTTAAGCCTTTTATACTCAAAGCACTTTCTACTGCCTGCATTGCTTGTCCGTTTTCCATTCCAAATCCAAATTTAGAATCAATCTGACCTGTTTTTATATAATCATGTGTATGAGCTTCAATGCCTGGAGTAAGGCGCAAAAGTACATTTATTTTTTTACCTGGATATTTTTTAGCTAAATCTCTTAATAGTTCAAGTTCATAAAAATTATCAACTATAATGCGCCCAACGCCGTTTTCTATAGCCATTTTTAATTCATCGTAGGATTTGTTATTGCCATGAAAATATATTCTTTTTATAGGAAACTGAGCTTTTATTGCAGTATAAAGTTCTCCACCTGAAACCACATCAAGACACAAGCCTTCTTCTTCAATGATTCGGCACATTTCGATGGTTAAAAAAGCTTTTCCTGCATAAATGACTTCACTGTTTTCATGCAAGCTGCGCATGCTATTGAGGAATGAACGACAATTTTCACGAATGAGGTTTTCATCCATGACATATAAAGGTGTGCCGAATTCTTTTACAAGTTCTACTGTATCACACCCACCTATTTCTAAATGGTTAAGTTTGTTAACTCTGCATGTTCCTAAAAGCATACCGCCTCTCCTCTCATTTATAAAACAAAAACAACCGGGATATTTGCCGGTTGTCTCTTGTTCCAAAGGCAAATACCTCACTCTTCTGAAGTAGCACTCCACCGGGGTAAAATACCGGTGACAGTCTTATACCTGTTCGGTATAAGCCCAGCATGGTTTTTGGGGGAAAACCATGCTTCGGCGACGACCCCTTTTAATTTGCTTAATCGGCTTCCCCTGCCTCCGCAAATCTACTAATGGTCAATCGCGCCTCTACCCCAACTCGTGTCGAGATGAGGTACTTTTATTTAATTTTTCTTTACCATAACATATTGGGTTGACATTGTCAAGTAATATGTCAAGTGTAGGCCACTTCATCTACAATAGGTATTTTGTTGTTTAAGCGATTTGCAATGAGCACTCCGTCATCCTTTTGGACTACTGCCCCTTCTACATAAACTCCTCTGCTTGACGCAC
>NZ_JAFFJA010000057.1 GCF_021991635.1 Tepidanaerobacter sp. GT38 | reverse complement strand
GGCGAAGGAGCGTCTTGCGCGCATTGAGGCTGCTATGAATCTTCAGGAACCGGACAGGGTGCCTGTTTGGGGATTTGGCGGAGATATAATCCCTGCATATTCGGGGATTACCAACTATGATATGTGCTATGAAGATGAAAAGGCATTAAAGGCCAGCGAAAAGTTCATGAGGGACTTCCCCTTTGACAGCAGTATGGCAGGAATAACCGGCTTGGATGGACGCGTATTTTGCATGGCTTTTGCAGAATACGATGATTTATCACCCCTCATGACCTTCATAACAGGGCCCATACACGATATTTTAGGTGACAAGTACACCAGATTCCCCGGACGAGAAACCGATAAAACAGCACCCGCTCAGTTTATAGGCGGCACCTTTATGGAACCGGATGAATATGACCAGTTAATTGAAGATCCCGTAAAGTTTATCGCCGAAACGGTGCTGCCCAGGGCGTGTAAAAATCTAGAAACTCCCCGTCAAGCCATGGCTACCTGGGTAAGGTTGGGAATGGAGATAGCAAGAAGCGGAGCATTTATGGCTGAATTTGGAAAGATGAATGCGGAACTCGGATATCCTCCAATTCCCATGGGTTGGGGATATGCGCCGCTAGATATAATAGGTGACTTTTTGAGGGGAGTCAGCAATGTCGTGCTGGATATCCGCAGATACCCCGACAAAGTTAAAAAGGCAACGGAAGCCATAACTGAATGGATGATAAAGTACGCATTAGCTTATACAAAGATGGGAACAAAATATGCCATGTTTCCATTGCACCTGAACGAGTACTTATCGCCTAAACTCTATAATGAATTTTATTGGCCGTACTTAAAGAAAGTAATACTCGCGCTTCATGAAGTTGGCGTAAAATCCATAGTATTCTTTGAAGGACGCCATGAGCAGCATTTAGAAACCATTCTTGAGCTTCCAAAGGGCTGGGGCGCAGCATACTTTGAAAAAACTGATGTAGTAAAAGCCAAAAAGCTGCTGCAAGGTCATACCTGTGTCATGGGTGGTATACCGATTACCTTAATAGCCGGCGGCACTCCAGCAGAGATAGACAAATTCGTAAAGGATTTACTAGAGCAAGTAAAACCTGGTGGAGGATTTATACTGGCACCTGGTGTAGCTGCTGCACCTGCCGATACACCATTAGAAAACATTACTGCATTAATTGAAGCCGTTGAAAAATACGGATAAGATGCTTTACAGGGCATAGATATGTAAATATCTGTGCCCTGTTATAGTAATATCAATTTTTTGTCCCCAAAAATAAAGGGCTTACCACAAACCTTTACGAAATTTAGTAATGTTTTTATAATACACAATAATATAATAAAAACCAAACAATTAAGTCTATTGACAACTAACCGAAATTTAATGTAAGATATACATGTATATACAAAATATTTATATAATAAATATATTTTTAATATACTATTACCATAATAATAAAATTACAAAGATAGGGGTGTTTACATCGTTATGATTATTATCGGAGAAAAAATTAACGGTACGATCCCCAGTGTTGAAAAGGCTATTAAGGAAAAAAACGAGCAATTCATAGCAGACCTTGCTATTAGACAAGCGGAAGCCGGTGCTGATTATATCGATGTATGTGCAGGCACGGCGCCGGAAATCGAAGTTGAGACTTTAAAATGGTTGATGGAGATAGTCCAGGATGTAGTGGATAAACCTTTATGTATCGATAGTCCAAATCCAAGGACCATTGAAGCTGTGTTTAAATATGCTAAGCAGCCAGGTATTATCAACTCTGTATCAGAAGAAAGTGAAGATAAGTGCAATATTATTTATCCCTTAATTCAGGGAACCGATTGGCAGGTAATAGGCCTTACTTGTGATAGCAACGGGATCCCTTCGGATGTAGAGACAAGGATCGATATAACTAAAATATTGGTTGAGAAAGCTGGGAAATTCGGAATTACTCCTGACAGAATACATATTGATCCTTTGGTCATAGCCGTAAGCACTGATAATCAATCTTTGCTTAAATTCATTGAAGCAACGAAAAAAATAAAAGAAATGTATCCCAGCATTCATATCACTTCAGGCTTAAGCAACATTTCTTTCGGCATGCCCTTTAGAAGAATTATAAATCAAAACTTTTTAGCACTAGCCATGTATGCAGGTATGGATTCGGCTATTATGGATCCCACCAATCGTGAAATGCTGGGAACGCTACTGGCAACTCAAGTGTTACTAGGGCAGGACAGACATTGTAGAAAATTTATTACTGCATACCGAAAGGGACAAATAGGCCCTAAGAAGGAATAGACGGAAAAGTGATGGCTTCTGTCAATCTAAAATAATAGTTAAATATAATATTTAGAATGAGGAGGCTATGATTATGACTTTCAAATCTGACATTGAAATTGCCCAATCGGTGAAACTCAAAGACATTAGGGAGATTGCAGCAAAACTTGGGCTTACCGAAGATGATATTGAGTTATACGGCAAATACAAAGCCAAAGTTGATTACAATTTGATGAAAGATAGACCCCCAAAAAAGGCAAAATTAATTTTAACTACTGCCATTACTCCAACTCCTGCAGGAGAAGGCAAGACCACAACCACTATCGGTGCTGCTGATGCCCTTACCAGATTAGGCAAAAATACTATTGTCGCCTTAAGAGAGCCATCACTTGGGCCGGTATTTGGAGTTAAAGGCGGCGCTGCAGGCGGCGGGTATTCTCAAGTTGTGCCTATGGAAGATATAAACCTGCACTTTACCGGCGACATTCATGCCATAACCGCTGCAAATAACCTGTTGGCAGCCATGGTTGATAACCATATTTACCAGGGTAATGAATTAAACATTGATCCCAGGCGTGTAGTTTGGCGGAGAGCCCTTGATATAAATGACAGGCAGTTGAGATTTGTAGTTGACGGTCTTGGCGGAAAAGCCAATGGCATGCCTAGAGAAGATGGCTTTGATATTACAGTTGCTTCGGAAGTCATGGCCATATTCTGCCTTGCCAATGATATAGTGGATTTGAAGGAAAGGCTTTCAAGAATCATTGTGGCTTATGATCGGGATGGCAAGCCCGTTACCGCAGGTGACTTAAAAGCTCAAGGGGCTATGGCAGCTTTATTGAAAGATGCTTTGAAGCCAAATCTGGTGCAAACATTGGAAGGAACGCCTGCTTTTGTCCACGGAGGACCCTTTGCCAATATCGCCCATGGATGCAATTCAGTAATAGCCACAAAGATGGCAATGCAGCTGGCTGATTATGTGGTAACGGAAGCAGGCTTTGGTGCCGACCTGGGTGCAGAAAAGTTTATTGACATAAAATGCAGGCTGGCCGGGTTAAAACCAGATGCAGTAATTATAGTAGCAACAGTCAGAGCCCTTAAATACAATGGCGGTTTGCCAAAAACTGAATTAAACAAGGAAGATTTAGATGCTCTGGCCAAAGGCTTGCCCAATTTGTTAAAGCATGTTGAAAATATCACACAGGTATTTAAGCTGCCTGCCGTAGTTGCCATCAACCGATTCCCACAGGATACGGAGGCTGAATTAAAACTTATTGAAGAAAAATGCAACGAACTGGGAGTAAATGTAGCATTGTCTGAAGTGTGGGCTAAAGGAGGAGAAGGCGGCATAGCTTTGGCAGAGGAATTAATTAGACTTACAGAAAACAGCGACGACAGCCGAGAACTCACCTATGCCTACGACTTAGATATGCCAATAAAAGAAAAGATAAGGGCAATAGCCCAAAAGATATATGGTGCTGACGATGTAGTATTTACGGATAAAGCCCTGAAGGAAATAGCAAACTTTGAAAAATTGGGCTTTGGTAAAATGCCCGTCTGCATGGCAAAAACCCAGTATTCGCTGTCAGATGATCCCAAAAAATTAGGTAGACCCACAGGATTTAACATCACCGTAAGGGATATTACCGTATCGGCAGGAGCAGGTTTTTTAGTTGCACTTACCGGAGAAATCATGAAGATGCCAGGTTTGCCTAAGGTACCTGCTGCTGAAAAGATTGACGTTAATGAAAAAGGCGTAATTTCTGGCTTGTTCTAAATGAGGAGAGTGATACGGTGAGATTTGCAGATATGACCTGTAACGAATTTGTAGACAAATTAGCGTCCAAAAGCCCGGTGCCGGGCGGTGGCGGAGCAGCTGCTTTAGTGGGAGCTATAGGCGTAGCCTTAAGCAGTATGGTTTGCAACCTGACTATAGGGAAAAAGAAATATGCTGAATTTGAAAGTGATATCAAGAACATCTTAAAAAAAGCTGAAGGTCTACAACATGCCCTGATGCAGATGATTGATGAGGATGCAGAAAATTTTCTTCCTCTTTCCAAAGCCTACGGTATGCCACAAAGTACGGAGGAAGAAAAGCGATTAAAAGAAGAAACACTGGAAAAGACTTTAAAACAGGCCTGTGAAGTTCCTATAAAAATCGTAAAGATTTGTTATGAGGCAATTAAATTGCATTCTGAACTGGTCGACAAAGGTTCAAGACTTGCCATAAGCGATGTTGGCGTTGGGGTTCAAGCTTTAAGAGCTGCCATAATCAGCGGTTGGCTAAATATAATCATAAACATCAATTCCATTAAGGATAAAGATTACGTTGATAATGTCAGGAAAGAAACAGAACCTTTGGTAAAAGAGGGAATCATCCTGGCAGATAAGGTATACGAAAAAGTCGAAAATATTTTGAATAAATAAGATTGATAGCAAGTAAAACCCCATTTTTATACAGCAGGCACCGGGGACGGAACTATTTGTTGTAATATTTTAAAGCAAGCCCAAAACGTCCCCTTGTCTTTGAAATAAACAACAAGTAGTGGAAACCGTCCCCGTGTCTTACCATGTCCTGAAATTGAGCAAGGGAGGATTTAAATGGGAATATTATTGAAGGGTAAGCCGGTAGCGGATGAGATAAAGGAAAAACTGAAAGCCGAAGTAGATGAGCTTAGAAAAAAAGGAATTATCCCTAAGCTAGCCATTATCAGGGTGGGGGACGACCCAGGTGATATGGCGTATGAGCGCGGTGCCATCAAGACAATGGTAAGCATGAACATAGAAACAGATGTAAGGGCCATGTCAAAGGACATTACTCAAAGTGAGTTTATAAATGAATTGATGAATATGAACAATGATAAATCCATTCACGGGATACTAATTTTAAGGCCTTTGCCTAAAGAATTAGATGAAAATGTCATAAAACATGTAATAGCACCCGAAAAAGATGTGGATTGTTTTAGCCCAGTAAATGTTGCTAAAGTTTTTGAAGGAGATGACACAGGATTTTCACCTTGTACCCCTTCGGCAGTGATGGAAATATTGAAATATTATGATATTGAATTAAAGGGTAAAAATGCAGTAGTCATTGGCAGATCAATGGTAGTTGGAAAACCGGCAGCCATGATGCTTTTAAAAGAACACGCCACCGTAACCATTTGCCATTCAAGGACAAAGGATTTGCCTAAGGTGGCTTCAGGTGCAGATTTGCTGGTAGTAGGCATAGGAAGGGCAAAAATGGTGGGTTCGGACTATATTAAGGATGGGGCGGTTGTCATTGACGTTGGAATAAATGTAGATGAAAACGGAAAATTGTGCGGTGACGTTGATACTGATGATTGTATCAATAAAGCTTCTGCCATTACTGCGGTTCCCGGAGGAGTGGGGTCAGTTACAACCTCGGTACTGGCAAAACATGTGGTAAAAGCGTGTAAAATGCAGGCAGGTTTACAATAGGCTAAAGGGAGGAGTTATCCTTGATTATTTCCCAAAATAAGCCTTTTGAAGAAATCCTGGGGTTTTTAAAGAACTCCGAGAAAATAGTGCTGACTGGTTGCGGTGAATGTGCTTCTGCCTGTAATAGTGGTGGTGAAGCGGAACTAATAGCAATAAAAGCAAAGCTGGAAGATGCGGGCAAACAGGTGCTGGCCTTTATTGTTCCGGAGACTAGCTGTAATTATCTCTTGGTGCGTAGGGATTTAAAGAAAATAAAAGAGAGCATAGATGAAGCAGATGCAATTGTGTCTTTTGCTTGTGGAGACGGAGTGCAGACCGTTGCAAAGCAGGTGAAGATTCCAGTCTATCCCGGCAACAATACCTTGTTTATAGGGGAAGTAGAAAGGGTAGGAATATTCAGTGAAGCATGCAGAGCTTGCGGTGATTGCGTTTTGGGATTGACTGGGGGGATATGTCCGGTAACTCGATGTGCTAAATCCTTGTTAAACGGTCCCTGTGGCGGGGCAAAAGAGGGAAAATGTGAGGTAAATCCGGAAAATGATTGTGCTTGGATATTGATATATGAAAAATTGAAAGAATTGGACCAAGTTTACAAATTAACTGAAATCCGTGAGCCTAAAGATTTTTCTAAGATAGCATATCCTAGAACTCTCAATCTCCGCAATAGTGGTGGAGGTGCAATTAAATGAGTATGCTAAAAACGGCTCTTGAAAACGGTGAATTTGCTGTTACTGCAGAATTGGCGCCGCCCAAAGGGACTGATTTTTCTCGGGCTTTGCAAATTGCAGAGACATTCGGTGACAGAGTGCATGCCATAAATGTTACGGATTTTCAATCATCAACCCTTAAAGCTTCGTCACTTGCCATGTGCAAAGCTTTAATTGACTTAGGTTTAGAACCTGTTTTACAAATTACAGGGCGAGACCGCAATCGAATAGCTATACAGGGAGAGATGCTGTCGGCAGGATTTTTTGGGGTAAAAAATCTATTAGCACTCACTGGAGATCATCCTACTGTGGGTGATAATCCCGGTGCTAAGCCAGTATATGACTTGGACAGTGTTGGAATTCTGCAGGCAGCCAAAGTGCTCGCAAGCGGTGTTGATATGTCTGGAAACAAACTGGAAGGAAGTCCGTCTTTCTTTTTAGGAGCCAGCGTCACTCCGGAATACGATCCCATAGAACTGCAGTTAATTAAAATGGAAAAGAAAATAAAAGCAGGGGCAAGGTTTTTCCAAACCCAAGCTGTATATGACATTAAGACAATGGAAAAGTTCAAGGAAATGACAAAACATCTAAATACTAAGATATTAGTTGGAATTATTCCGTTGAAATCAGCAGGTATGGCAAAATTTATGAACAAAAACATTCCAGGGATAAATGTTCCTGACCATTTAATTGACAGATTAAAAAATAGTAATGATCCTGTGAAAGAGGGAATAAAAATTGCCGGTGAACTCATAGTTGAACTCAGAGAAAAGAATTTATGCGATGGTGTTCATATAATGGCAATTGGTGCCGAAGAAAATATACCTCTGATTTTGGACGAAGCAGGCCTTTAAAGCCAAAGATTATTTTAGAGAGGAGAGAATCAAATGGAATTTCCCCAAGATTTAAAATATAATAGAGAACACCTTTGGGTAAAGCTGGAGGGCAATATTGCTTATGTGGGTATCACAGATTATGCACAGGACCAGCTTGGAGAAATACTCTATGTAGATTTGCCAAAAGAAGATGAGGAATTTTCCAAAGGAGATCAATTCAGCGAGGTAGAATCCGCAAAAGTAAATTCAACATTAGTGATGCCTTTTTCAGGCACTGTGTTAGAAGTCAATGAACGGCTTGATGACCAACCCGAGTATATAAATGAGGCACCTTATGATGCGTGGATTGCCAAGTTTGAAGTTAAAGACCTAAAAGATTTGGATGATATGATAAGTGCAGAAGAATATGAAGGTGGATTGAAATAAATAATTTTGTTCTGTAAATAGCAGTGGGCAGTTTTTGATAAAGAAAAAAGCTGTTTGAGGAGTGATACTTATTAACAAGCTCATACTGCCACCGGCTGAAATAGCTTCAGCCTGGATTGAAACCGGGGAAAAAAAGGCCAATTTACCTGTATCGAAGATGCTCTTTTTAGGTATATTTGCCGGTATATTTATCGGTTTTGGAGCTCACGCAAATATAGTTGTAACTCAAACGCTGGGGAATATAGATGAAGGCTTGGCAAAGCTTCTTGGAGCTGCAGTATTTCCTGTAGGGCTCATGCTTGTGATCATGGCGGGAGCTGAGCTTTTTACAGGCAATAATCTGTTGACATTAGCACTCCTTGATGGAAGGATAACTTTCAGAAAAATGCTTACCAACTGGAGCGTTGTTTACCTGGGGAACTTTCTAGGTTCAATAGCATTGGCTTTACTTTTATCTGCTTCGGGCATTTATGGGACAGAAACCATGGCCGCCAAAGCCATAAGCATCGCAAATGGAAAGGTATCTGCCACATTTTTTCAAGCAGTGCTAAGGGGTATCGTTTGCAATATGCTGGTTGTATTGGCATGTTGGATGCAGGCAGGGGCTAGAGATATGGCAGGCAAAATTTTCGCCATATGGTTTCCGATTATGCTGTTTGTTTTGTCGGGGTACGAACACAGTATTGCCAATATGTTCTTTATTCCTCTAGGCATGTTCTTAGGAGCAGAAATATCCTGGTTACAGTGTTGGTATAACAATCTCATTCCCGTTACTTTAGGCAATATTATAGGCGGTGCAATTATTGTGCCTTGTGTATACTATTATTGTTATAAAAGAGATTTTGCTGCCGCAAAAGGAGTTCAAGTGAATAAGTAGCATCAAACCGGGATTCCTATCCCGGTTTTACTATTTAAAATATTTAGCATTTATGATATTATAAAAAAAGTAATTGTAAATTGTGTTAAGCGCGAAATGGGTTTAGAAAGGGGGAGGGGTATGGAAGAATTAATTATTAAAGCGGTGGAAGACTTGGACGAAGATAAAGTGATAAAGTTAGCCAATGAAGCTTTAAACGATGGCATGGAACCATTCTATTTGTTAGATTTGATCAAAGAAGGTATGAACCGGGTAGGCAAATTATATGAAAATAAACAATATTTTATTGCAGATCTGATTATGGCAGGACTTATTTTTAAAGAAGTTCTGAAATTAGATAAAATGATTGCACAATTTCACAACAATAACGCGAAAAAAATAGGAAAACTGCTGGTTGGAACTGTTAAGGGAGACTTGCATGACATCGGCAAAGATATTTTTAGGGGAATGATGGAAGCCAACAGTTTTGATGTAATTGACCTTGGTGTAGATGTTCCCGTTGAGTCCTTCGTACAAGGTGTAGTAAAATATGATCCGGACATCATTGGCTTAAGTGGAGTGTTGAACTTTACAATTGAAACCATGAAAAATACGGTAGATGCTTTAAGAAAAGCGGGCTTAAAAGACAATAGGCTAGTCATTTTAGGAGGTAATCATCTCACAAAAGAAGCATGTGAATATATAGGTGCCGACTTTTTTACAAATGATGCATCTATTGGAGTTAAGTATTGCAAGCAATGGATAAAAGAAAAGTGTCAAACGAGGGGTCATGAACATGGGGTTGCCAATTTATCTTAAAATTGTTGAGGATATAAAAGAAAAAATTAATTCAGGAGATTTGAAACCAGGTGATGCCATATACTCAGAAAACGCGTTATGTAAGGCCTACAATGCTAGCCGCATGACGGTGAGAAAAGGATTAGCGATACTTGCTGGCGAAGGATATATATACTCCATTCCAGGCAAGGGCAACTTTGTTCAACAGCCGGACAGCAGCATATATACCCTTTATTACGATGAGATGAACAATTTTATAAACAGTGTGGATCAAACGAAATTATTAGAAGTAAATATTATAAGACCGCCTTATAACTTAATTGACAGTTTGCAGATAACCAAAAACAAAAAAGTAATTTTGATCAGGAGATTATTCTATACCGATGGAGAACCTGTAGCTTACGATGTAAAATATTTGCCTTATTATAAAGGAATGCCCATTGTCGAAAAGGAAATCCGCTATGCGACTTTTCCTGAAATGGTATCTAAAAACACTTCACTTTTTGCAATTAAAAAGGAACTGGTCATCTCTGCCCAGATGCCCGATGAGGAAATCAGAAAATACTTGAACATATATAATGAGCTTCCGCTGATGGTTGTAGAGCAAAAACTCTACGACATCGAAGACAAGCCAATGGGCTTGGGAATAACTTACTTTAGAAGCGATTATTGCAAGCTATATGCAGAAGCATCTTTTAGAGACAAAACAACCCATGAATAACGTTTTGACATTTTCCAAAACTGCAAGAAGGTTTTTTCCAATAAAAGAAGGACAACACTTAGCCTTTGTAGAATATTAATGCAGATTATGTTTCGACGGAGGGAGATTATATGTACAGTAGTAGATTTAAAAAAATAGCCACCGCATTTGTAATCACATTGCTAATTTTAAGTTTTAGCACGAGTGAACTTTTTGCAGCAGGTTCCGGGTTTACGGATATTACTGCATCAAGATATGACTGGGTTCGGCCATACATAGAGAAGATGAACTTAGCAGGCGTTGTTAAAGGCATGACAGATACCACATATGGCCCGGATGCTTCTGTTACCAGGGAACAACTTATAACTATGCTGGTCAGACTGATGGGCTGGGAAAGCCAAGCCAGCGGAAAAACTTTGCCTTCTAATTTTCCAAAGGCAAGTTCGGTTGCGCCCTGGGCAAGAGGGTATGTGGCTGTAGCTGTGGAAAAGGGCATAGTGTCCGGAAAGGATTTTGAAGATTTCAGACCACAAGATGCAGCTATAAGGTCAGAAGTAGCAGTTTTTGCAGTAAAAGCATTAGGTCTTGGGCAAGAGGCGGAAAGTCGTAAGAACTTGAGTGTCTCTTTAACGTTTACTGATGGTTACATGATGGAGCCGGAGGTTAGGCCATACGTAGAAATAGCTGTTGAAAAGGGAATCATGAAAGGTTTTCCCGACAACACTTTTAAGCCTAATGATAAGTTTACTCGTGCACAAATGGCAACAGTGCTCCACAATCTGTCGAAACTTACAAAAGCCCATAATATTATTAGCGGAGTAGTGCAGGATATAGATGCTGAATTATTGCCATCTGTTGAAATAAAATTTGATGATGGCACTCGGAAGGTGTACTCCGTAAATTTAAGCGAAACTTTGATTTATAAAGAAAATGAAAGCGGTAATTTAGCTAAAATCAAATTAGATGACATAAAAATCGGTGATTATGTCAATATAATTGCCAGCGGAACTTCCGCACGCTACATAGATGTTATTTCTGGCAGCAATGCTCCTATAACAGATGGTGACGCTGTAGAAGGAACCATTAAAGAAATAAACCTAATCAGAAGCACATTGGCTATTAAAACAAATGATAACAAGGAAAGGATATACAATATTAAAAATCAGACTAAAATATATATAGACGGTAAAGAAGCTACTCTGTACCAGTTGACTGTGGGTCAGACCGTAAAACTAACGGTAACCGGTGCAGATGTAGATAAAATAGATGCAAAAGGTGTCGACAAGGTAGTAAAAGGCATAATACGTTCTATCAATACATATACCAATGTGTTGACAATCGAAAATGAATCTACTGATAAGTATGAAAGCTATACCATATCATCTAACGCTAGAATTTACCGGGACAACAGAGTTGCAGACATTTATAAATTAACAATAGGAGACGTGGCGACACTGACCGTATCGGGCAGCAGCGTAGTAGAAATTGAGGCGGAAAGTGCAACAAAAGAGGTTAAAGGGATCATAACCGGTTTTGACTATGCCCGTAAAAACCCGGTTATAGTTATAGAAGATGAGGACGGCGAAGAATACGAGTACGAACTGGATGAAGATGCAACTATAAGGAAAAATGGCAAAAAAGCAAAAATTAGCGATCTCAAAAATGGCGATGAAGTAACGCTGACTTTGGAATACAATATAGTCGTAAGTATTGCTGCCGAGAGTGTAAAACGGGACATTAGAGGAACTGTAAAGGCTATAACCTTTGCTGACACTACCACTGTTACCCTGATTGATGATAAAGGGAAAGAGCACGTAATAACCATAACTCCGAATACTGAAATATTTAAAGACAAAAAACGAATAGATGCCACAGAACTTAGGCCAAATTATTACTTGGATATGGAAGTGGAAAACGATGAAGCCATAAGTATCGATGTAACGGTTCGGAAAGTACAGGATACGGTAAGAGGTAGTGTAGTCAATATAAACGAAAACGTGAAAGTTATTGTGATAAGCGTTGATGGGACAAAAGAAAACCAGCACATATACTATAATGATGACACAGTTATATTGAAGGACAATAGAGAAATCCGAATCAGTAGGATTGAAGAGGGCAATGAAATTATAGCAATAGGCAGTTATGATGGAGGCTTGTTCTTTGCCCATACAATACACGATATTACCATTTCTGACTAAAATTAATATTATTTGTAGGATTTCTTTTACAGGCCTAGCTATTGCTAGGCCTTAGTTTTTTGATTTATTTTTTGACGTTCCAAAATCAGTTACTCCCTAAGTAAAACTTAAAAGGTACTGTAAGCGTTTTAAAATGATATAAGTCAAAATTTCCCGGGAAATCGTGTAGAAAAATGACTTATAGTGCTTTTATTGCCACAGTATTGTAAAATAAATTCTGACAGAACAAATGTATAAAAGAAGGAATTTTTCAACTAATATAGAATAGAATAGTTAGGCAAATTACACTTATCAGTAAAAATTGATTTTAACTGATAAAACAATCTCATTACAAAAATCAGGTAGGGGAATTTTAATGTACAAAAACACGGTTCTAGTGGTGGATGACCAGCCTTTGATTAATGTAATGCTAAAAGAAGTGCTATCAAATTCCGGCTTTAATACCTTTGTTGCATCTAATTATATCGAAGCGGTGGAAATAGCCAAAACTGAACAACCCGATGTTGCAATACTTGATATTAACTTGCCGGACATTGATGGAATCGAACTCTTATCAAAACTAAAAGAGATAAATCCCGACATAAAAGCCATATTTATCTCTGGCTCCTTTGATCCCCAATATGCCCAAAAGGCTGCAGATAAAGGTGTTCTAAGATACTTTATAAAGCCCTTTGATGTTTTTGAACTAGCGAACTTCTTAGTTAAAATATCATCAGTAGATTCTGCTTCGAAAGGAGAAAATAAATGGCAAATGATCGGCAAGAAATGAAAACAGAAATAGAAAAGTCAAATCATTATAATAAATATTTTACAAAGACGAGTTACACTATCAAACAAGATCCGCCCTTATTTGTAAAAGAGGGCAGTCATAGGGTAATAATTAAGTATCAGGATGAGGCAGATAAAACCTTTGAATACGACGTAGGTCTTTCCGTAATCGAGGATACTGAAGGCCATTTAGGTTATTTAGTATCCGTTGAAGATACAAAAAAACTTGAAGAAAAGAAAATAAAAAATGCTGAGCTTGAAAGATGGCTTACTGAAAAACAAATAGCTGCTAGTTATGTTCACGAATTAAGAAACCCGCTATTTTCCATAAGGGGTTTTTTGCAAATTCTCAAGCAAAGTTTTGTTGATGATGATAAAAGAAAAGAATACACTGACATAGCTTTAAATGAATTGGATAGAATGAACAATCTGCTCAGTGACTATTTGTCCAGATACAAGGAACATAACATTATAAATGGCCGAGTAAACAGGTGCATATCTGTTAAGAACATCATCGAGGAATTGATTGTTTTTTTTCAACACAGTATGCAGCTCAAAGGAATATCTTATACCCTTGAATTTGGGAATGATGAAATTTTAGTTTCAATTGACAAAGAACAGTTGACTCAGGTTTTAATTAATATCATACAAAATGCAATTGATGCAATGAGCAATGGTGATAATTTAACGATAAAAGCTTTCAAAGAGGACAATTGGGTATGTGTGGAGATAACAGATGAAGGGGTAGGAATAAAACAAGATGATCTTGATAAAATTTTCGTCCCATTTTTTAGCACAAAAGAAAAAGGGACAGGCCTCGGTTTATATATAACTAAGCAAATTATGGATAGCAATGGCGGAAGTATAAATATAGTGTCAGAAGAAGGAAAAGGGACCACAGTGTTTTTGAAATTTCCTGAGGCGAAAGAAAACCAATAAATACCATAAACTTATACATTGTAGCAACTTATCTAAATATTGACGGTAAAGCATATAAATGGTATAATATCAAACAAAAGGCAAATCCTCCTCGGTGTATCTATAAAAAGGGGGCCCTGTGAGGGCTCTTTTTTTAAGTTATTTTCTTTTCTAATTAATTTTTTGAATATTTTTCCTATCATTGAACATAATTTTTTAATGAGCTTTTTCCGCAAAAACCCTGCCTTTTTAAAACTTCCTATTTCTAAATTCCCATATGCGTGTTATATTTTTTTAGTGTCTTTTATAAAAAATAAAAGTTAAGGAAGTGACATCTTGCTAATATCAGAACTGGAGAAAAAGACTATTGCCCAGCTTCACGAAATTGCGAAGGAAAAGAAAATTCCCGGTTATTACAAGTATCGCAAGCGGGAACTTATTCTTAAAATAATGGAAAGCTTCCGGGAACAGGGCGAATCCATTGCAGAAGGCGTCCTGGAAGTTTTACCTGACGGCTATGGGTTTTTAAGGATAGAAAACTATTTGCCATCGGATGAAGATATATACATATCTCCGTCCCAAATTCGCCGCTTTCACTTAAGAACTGGTGATATGATTTCAGGGACAATAAGGCCTCCAAAGGAAGGCGAAAAGTACAGAGCTGTACTACAGATAACAGCTGTTAATGGCCTTGATCCGGAACATGCTGTCTGTAGATATCATTTCGACTCTCTGACGCCTATTTTCCCAAGAACCCGGTTTGTTATGGAACATGATCCTGAGGAACTTTCTACCCGCATCATAGATATTATTGCTCCTATAGGAAAGGGTCAAAGGGCTCTTATCGTATCACCTCCAAAAGCCGGCAAGACCATGATGCTTAAAAATATAGCCAATAGCATTACCAAAAACCATCCTGATGTACAGCTGATAGTGCTTTTGATTGATGAAAGGCCTGAAGAGGTAACAGACATTAGACGTTCAGTGGAAGGTGAAGTTGTAAGCTCCACTTTTGATGAATTGCCGGAAAATCATTTGCGAGTAGCGGATATGGTACTGGAAAGAGCTCAACGCTTAGTGGAAAGTCGAAAAGATGTGGTTATCTTATTAGACAGCATAACTCGACTAGCCCGTGCCAATAACCTTGTTGTTCCTCCTACGGGTAGAACCCTTTCCGGAGGTCTTGACCCAAGTGCACTTCATAAGCCAAAGCGTTTTTTTGGCGCGGCGCGCAATATTGAGGAAGGCGGCAGCCTAACTATCATTGCTACAGCGTTGGTAGACACAGGTAGCCGAATGGATGACGTGATTTACGAAGAATTTAAGGGAACGGGGAATATGGAGATACACCTTGACAGAAAGCTGGCAGAACGCAGAATATATCCTGCTATTGACATAAAAAAATCCGGCACGCGCCGGGAAGAACTGCTGTTTACCAAAGAAGAATTAGAGGCTACATGGGTACTGAGAAAAGCCTTGGCTCCACTAGATACTATAGAGGCTTGTACTATATTAATAAATAAATTAAAGAAAACCAAAACGAATCGAGAATTTTATGAGAGCTTGGCAGCAATGGTAAATGATATGCAAAAACAATAATAATTATTTGATATATCCCTTAGCCTTAAGTTTTGCCAAATGTTGTTTTAATTTGGCGTTTATATCGATGTTATAATTTTCCTCAAGCACAAACATCATTGAAACAGCCACTTGAGCTACATCTAACAATTCCTGCGCCATCATATCAACTACTTTTTCTTCCTCCATCCGAATTGCCTCGCCGCTCTGACCGCGAAACTTTCCTATTGCCTGGGCAAGCTCGCCTGCTTCTTCCATTAATTTTAATGCTGTTGATTCAAGGGTGGGAGTTAGACCGTTTAGTTTAGGCAGACTAATGACTTTATAAGTGCTATCATGTTTCATTAATTTGTCACCTCATATTCCAAAAAAGGAGTATCTGATTTCATCCATCGAGAGGCAATATAAGTAAAGATTGCTGCTGCCGTAAATCGCGTAATAAGAAGGACCGGACCATTTACACCGAAGACCATAAAAACGGCTGTATCCTCAAAAATCGCATGAGCTGTTGATAAAAAATACGTCAACAAATACAGGTCTCTGCGGGAAATTTTGTAATCCTCAGCTGCCTGCATTATTATTCCGGCGCCATAGGACAACCCTAAGACAATGCCAACGACCAAAGGAAAACCAACTTCTTTTTTCATTCCATAAATTTTAACGATGGGAGAAAACAATCGTGCTATTTTATCAATGATTCCTATGTCCTTAAGAATCTCCATTACAACCATTATTGGAATGACGATAAAGGCAATTTGTTTAACCGAGTTAAAACTGCCTACGGCAGCTTCTGTCAGAATACTCAGCAAGACGGCCTACCTCCAATTATAAAATTAGATTAAAAGCTATTCCGAAGACAACAGCCAGTGCCATTCGCACTGCAATTACCTTTATTGCCGACAGTCCAATTTTTTTCGCTATCGCAGTTTCAACTAACAGGCTATGGCAAAATGAAAGCATTATTGCCAATATATATATTTCTCTAATAGACAGATCAAGCGAAGCAATAGCCCCTATAGCAGCATATAAATTTACCACATTGCCCATTACTAAAACTATGGCTGCTTTTCCTGGCAGACCAAATAATTTCATGAGGGGCGCAAATCCTGTTGAAATCCAGTTAATAATCGGCGTATGTTTAAGGATGGTAACAATAAAATACACAGGCACTAAAATTTTGGAAAGTTGCCAAGTTATTTTAAGACCTGAAATAAATCCGCGTTTTAATGTGTTGAGGGAAAGACCTTTATTTAGCAAATAGATCCTCCTATCCTCATGTAAAATCTTATTGTCTATTATAACACGGATATTTCAAAGGTGAAAGCATGAATTAAATGAGTATAGAAGGATCGCATATTTAGATTATTTCATCTGATAAAAGCTCTGACAAGGATACAATATCAAAGCCTCTTGCCCATAGGCCTTCGATGATACTGGGCAAAGCCTTTAATGTGGCTTCTCGGCCCTCGTGCAATAGGATAATAGCTCCATTTTCGGCCTTTTCTATGACGTGGCGGGCTATAAGGTTCCAGTCGTCAACTTGCCAATCTCTAGGGTCCACACACCACAAAGCAGTAGTTAATCCATGCCTTTTTGCAATTTCAATTACAGTGTCATTAAAACTTCCATAAGGTGGGCGGAAAAACCTTATTTCAGAATTTGCAATGCTTTTGACCGCGGACAAGCTCTTTTGGAAGTCATCTTCTATAGAACTTATGTCCATTGTTGTCAGCTGTCTGTGACTGTATGAGTGAATACCAACTTCATAACCGCTTTCGACTATCTTTTTAGCTTCATCAGGATATTTTTCAATTTGAACTCCTATTAGAAAAAATGTAGCCTGAATATTATATTCTTGCAAAACGCTTATATATTTTTCAGTTAATAAATAAGGGCCGTCATCAAAGGTTATTGCAATCCGCTTTTTATAATTAGGTCCCTGACGTATGAATTTCGATGCTAGCACGGATTCTGAAAGGGATGGTAAAGTTTTTTGCCTCATTTGTCTTATTTCTCTCTCGTCAAAAAAATCCATGTTGTCCCAGTTTATCCATAAAGGCTGCTGTGCTACAGCAGTTTGTCCGATGCTGCTTTTGCCGGGAAAAGCGCAAAAGGAAAAAAACATAACAATGAACACAATGAAAATGCATCTTATATAAGAAAATTTATTATTTTTCTTGTTTTTAAGAACTGTCTGCATGCTCATTTTGGTTTCTCCTCTTATATAAAACCTTTCATATTAATCATATCACATTAAAGCGTATATAGTATCAATTTAAAAAATTAAATTCATATTACAAAAAAATTTACTGGTAGTTTATATAAGTTCTAAAAGGGTACTGATGAAAAAAATTGTTGTGAAAATATACTAATTTAAGATAAAATGCTATAATATCTATAGTATTAAAACAGAGTGCTGGGGTGAAAAAATGTCGTTACAGCTTATCGAGCTTTTCAAGGGTTTTCGTTTAATGGATTTACTTGATATAGCAATAGTTGCATATGTTTCATATAAAGCCATTCAATTAATGCAGGGGACGCGAGCAGTGCAAGTATTAAAAGGCCTTGTAGTTTTGGTGGTTTCGACAAAAGTAAGCGAATGGCTAGGCCTTTATACCATAAATTGGATTTTAAGAAATGCCATGACAGTTGGAGTTATAGCACTACTTATTGTTTTTCAACCGGAACTGAGGAGAGCTTTAGAGCAACTTGGCCGCGGCAGGTTTTTCTCATCGCCGCTTTTAGAATTGGCAGAAGAAGAGATGAATAAGGTGATAGATTTTGTGGCAAGTGCTGCCGAAAAGCTGTCTAATAAACAAATTGGAGCCCTTATTGTTTTAGAAAAGCAAACCGGTCTCAATGAATTTATAGAGACTGGCATTAGAATTGAAGGTTATGTAACTGCGGAACTGTTGATTAATATTTTTGAACCAAACACCCCATTGCACGATGGCGCAGTTATTATTAGGGATGATAGGATAATGGCGGCAGGTTGTTATCTTCCGCTTACAGAAAACCCAAATTTAAGCAAAGAGCTGGGTACCAGGCACAGGGCAGCTTTAGGCATCACTGAAGAAACTGATGCAGTGGCAATTATAGTTTCTGAGGAAACCGGTGTCATATCCGTAGCTAAAGAAGGTAAGCTCACCCGCTATCTTGATGTGAAGACTCTCAAGAATATGTTAAGAGACATATATGAAATTAGGGATAAGAAACCATCCCTTTGGTACTGGAGGAAAGATCATGCGTAAATTTTTTGCCACAGATACGGCTATTAAAATCCTATCCATTATCGCTGCTATTATAATGTGGTTATATGTGATGAATGAGCAGAATCCCCAGGTCACCTATGTAGTCAGGGATGTCCCGGTAAAATTGCAGAATTTAGATGAAAGTAAATTAGCCCTAAAGGATAGTTCTGCTGAATATAAGGTAAATGTCAGGGTAAGGGGCCGGCGAAGCCTGGTGGCTGATTTAAAACCCACTGACATTAATGCACAGGTCAATTTGCGAGGGAGGATGGAAGGAGATAATCTAGTTCATGTAAATGTGTCTACTCCGCCAAATATAGAATTGATTGACGTTTCACCTAGGGAAATAAATGTGCCCTTAGAAGCAATAATCGAGGAACAGTTGCCGGTTTCAGTAGACATAACGGGCATACCTGCACAAGGGTTTGCCGTTGATAAAGCAACCAGCAAACCTCAGGCAATTGTGGTTAAAGGGCCACGAAGCATGGTTAATGCCGTAAAAAAAGTATCTGCAAGCATAGACGTGACAGATAAAAATACGACAGTTGTCAGCACTCTTCCAATTCGAGTTTTAGATGCGCAGAATGAGGAACAAAAGGGAATTACTTTCAGGCCCGAAGTGGTAGAGGTTAATGTGTCAATTGTTCCGGTAAGCAACGTGCAGGTTGTGCCAAATATCAGTGGAAATCCTCCTGACGGTTATATAATCAGGGATGTAATAATAGACCCGCCAACGGTAGTGGTGACAGGCGGCCAAGAAATATTAAACAGCCTCCAATCCTTAAACACCGAATCGATAAGCGTAGAAGGGGCTACATCCACCGTGTCGGCTGATGCAAAATTAATACTGCCAAAGGGCATTGCAGTCTTCAATGAAGATATAGAAACGGTCCGTGTTACGATAGTGATCGAGCGATTGGCAACAACTACATTTAATGTCAGTTCAGACCAAATACAGATACTCAACGTTCCATCTGGGCTAAAGGCAGAACTTGAAAAAAAGGAAATACTATTGACAGTTAGCGGTCCAGAGAGTATTATTGACAAAGTGAATAGAAATATGTTTAAGTTAAATATTGACGCTGCCGACCTTGAAGAGGGTGAATACTCGGTAGACATACGCGCCGATATAGCGCGACCTTACAGGATAATTAAAGTTGAACCGTCAGATATTACAGTGACCCTTCACAATCTTTCATAGTGGGGAGGAAAAAACATATGAAAGCAAGACTCTTTGGAACTGATGGAGTTAGAGGTATAGCAAATAAAGATCTTTCACCAATTTTAGCATTTAAATTGGGCCGTGCAGGAGCCAAGGTATTGTCCAAGCTTCAAGATAGACCTGTTTTTGTTGTTGGTAAGGATACTCGCATTTCAGGAGATATGTTGGAGGCGGCTTTGGCAGCCGGTATATGTTCAGCAGGTGCCGATGTGATAAATGTGGGAATTGTACCCACACCAGCAGTGGCTTATCTGACACGCTTTTACAAGGCTGATGCCGGTGTAGTCATATCAGCATCACATAATCCAGTAGAATATAACGGAATAAAGTATTTTAATAGAGAGGGCTATAAAGTGCCTGATGCTATGGAAGATGAAATTGAGTCGTTGTTGGATGATTCCAACCAATTGATAGAAAGTCCCACAGGCAGTGGTGTGGGTAGAATTAAGACAAAAGATGGGGCAAGACCATATATAGACTTTATAAAATCTGTATCAGATAAAGACCTTTCAGGCTTAACCATTGCACTGGATTGCGCTAATGGAGCAGCATATAAAGTGGCACCTATTATCTTTGAGGAACTTGGTGCCAAAGTTCATGTAATCAACAATGAATCTGATGGCAGCAATATTAATGTAAATTGCGGCTCTACACATCCCGAGGCCCTTTGCCAGTTTGTAAAGGAAGTTGGAGCTGATGTGGGGCTTGCTTTTGATGGCGATGCAGACCGTCTCATAGCTGTAGATGACAAAGGTCAAATCGTCGATGGCGATCATGTAATGGCAATTTGCGGCTGTAATATGAAGAGAAAGGGCCTTCTAAAAAATGACACCGTAGTTGCGACTATAATGAGCAATATGGGATTAGAAGTGGCATTAAAAAAAGCCGACATAAAGATGGTTCGAACAAAAGTCGGTGACCGTTACGTCTTTGAAGAAATGTTAAACAGCGGTTACAATTTAGGTGGAGAACAATCAGGCCATATCATCTTTTTGGACCATAACACTACAGGGGATGGCATTTTGACTGCAGTAAAACTCATCAACGTTATGGTAGATGAGCAAAAAGCTCTGTCAGAATTAAGAGAAATAATGACGGTATTCCCACAGGTAATCATAAATGTCAGGGTAGCTGATAAGTCCAAGTATGATGGCAATGTGCACATTAAGGAAGCCATAGCGGAAAATCAAAAGCTTCTCGGAGACACTGGCAGAATCGTAGTAAGGCCATCGGGCACAGAACCCTTAATCCGTGTCATGGTGGAAGGGGAAGAGCAGGATTTAATTGAAAAAGTTGCCAACGCGATTGCCGATGTGATTAAAAAAGAATTACAATAATTAGTTACAATAATTAATTACACTTTTTTACACACCTCTTGAAATGAGAGGTGTGTGAATATCTGATAACAATTTATTTTAGGTGGTGTATAAATTGAAGGTTATAATCGCCGGGGCCGGCGATATAGGGACGGAGCTAGCGGAAAGGCTAGTTGCCGACAATCATGATGTAGTGGTTTTGGAAAAGGACAGTGACAAGATTTCTAGTCTTTCAAATAAATTAGATGCAATGGTAGTGCAGGAAACCGGTGAACGCATTTCGGCATTAATGGACAGCGGTATAGAAAATGCAGATGTATTTATTGCTGTTACCGACAGTGATGAATTAAATATAATGTATTGTATGATTGCGAAAAAACTTGCCAATATAAAAACCGTGGCACGTGTAAGAAATCCTGAATACACCAGTTCAAATATGCTGCTTAAAAGCGAACAACTCGGTATAGATATAATGATTGATCCAGAAAAATTTGCGGCTTTAGAAATAGCAAAGCTTATTAAAAACCCTGATGTAAGTGAAATTGAATATTTTGCGGGAGGAAAAATAGAATTAGTTGCTTACAGGGCAGATAAGGAATCGGAGCTAATAAATCAGCCCTTGACTGTTCTGCCCGTGTCTCCCGATTATTTTGTTGTAGGAATTTCCCGGGAAAATGGCGATATTATCATTCCATCTGGCGAAGACAGATTTATGCCAAATGATGTTATTTATGTCATAAAAAGAACTGGAGTGTTAACTGAGTTTAGTAGTATGCTTAGGAGTGTAAAGAAGAGAGTTAAAAGTGTGATGATTTTGGGCGGAGGAAAAATCGGTTTTAAGTTAGCAAAGATTTTGGAAGGTTACAAGAAAAGTGCTATGACTATAAAATTAATAGAAAAGTCCTCGGAAAAATGCCGTTTTTTAAGTGAAAACTTAAATAAGACATTGGTATTAAATGGAGATGCAGCAGATATAAATTTTTTAAAGGACGAAAATATAGAAAATGTGGACGTATTGGTATCAGTAACTAATTCAGATGAATTAAATATTTTAACGGCTATATTAGGTAAAAAACTAGGAGTTTCAAAGGTAATAGTAGAAATTAATAAACCCAATTATGAGGTTTTAATGCAAACCTTGGAAATTGATTCATTTGTAAGTCCAAGGTTGTTGGTAGCCGGCAGATTAGCTAAGCTTTTTAGAAAATCCAGCGTAATATCGGAGACCTTTTTAAAAGATGGTAGTGCCGAAATCGTAGAACTAATTGTTTCCAAAGATTCCCCGCTGATTAACAAACAATTAAAGGAGCTCCGCTTGTCTGCTAAAGGAATTATTGTAGGTGGGATAATTAGAAACAGAAAGGCCATTATACCCAGGGGAAATGATGTTATCCTTCCTCAAGATCGTTTGCTAGTTTTCACTCAATCTCAAAATCTAAAGCAGGTAGAAAAACTCTTTTGCGACAGTGAGTATGCAGAGCGTTACGGAAGGACGATGATGTCAAATTGAATTTAAATGCTGTGCGCTACTTTCTAGGCACTTTATTATTAGTTATAGCTTGTTCGATGATTCCTTCTTTAGTATGTTCAATTTATTATGGTGAAAACGATATTGATGACTTTTTGTATTCTATAGTTTGTACTATATGTTCTGGATTACTGCTTCGAGTAAAGGCATATTTGAGCAAGAATTTAGGACTTCGGGAAGGCTTTTTAATTGTTACATTTGGTTGGCTTCTTGCAGGAATTTTTGGTGCTCTGCCTTTTATATTTAATGGGGCAGTAGATACCTTTGTTGATGGATTTTTTGAGGCAATATCCGGTTTTACTACCACCGGTGCGACTGTTATTGACAACGTTGAGGCGCTACCTCACGGAATACTGTTTTGGCGAAGCTTTACCCACTGGCTGGGAGGTATGGGTATTATAGTGCTATTTTTAGCTCTCCTACCTGGAGTGGGTGCCGGAGGATTTCAGATGTTTCGTGCAGAAGTGCCGGGGCCATCAGCCTCAAAGCTTTCTTCTAAAGTAGCACATACTGCTAAAATACTATGGTATATATATTTAGGCTTAACGGTGCTGCAGACTATATTGTTGATGTTTGCTGGGCTTAATTTATTTGATTCCCTTACACATACTTTTGGCACTGTGGCAACGGGTGGATTTTCAACCAAGGGGTTAAGCGTAGGTGCATTTAAAAATCCTGCTGCCGAAGTTGTTATATTAATATTTATGGCATTGTCTGGTGTGAATTTCAGCCTTTATTATTATCTGTTGAGAAAACAGTGGGATAAAGTTTATAATGATGAGGAGTTAAAGTTTTATTTTGGAGTAATTATTGTTGCCACCCTTTTAATAGCATGGAATATAAAGGATATTGTTCCGTTTAAAGATCTTATAAGAACAAGTGCCTTTCAAGTAGTATCAATAGTTACTACTACAGGGTATGCTACTGTAAACTTTGATGTTTGGCCTGCGTTTTCTAAAATGATTCTACTTTTGCTTATGTTCTTTGGCGGTTGTGCTGGCTCAACCGGAGGGGCCATGAAGCAAATTAGAATGCTTATTTTATCAAAATACTGTGGTAGAGAGCTAATTCATACGCTTCATCCTAAGGCAGTTGTTCCAATAAAAATCAATGGGAAATCAGTGCCGGATGATGTCTTAAGAAATATTTTGTCATTCAGCTTTATATATATAGGGCTATTTATATTTGGTTCACTGTTTCTTGCAATGTTGGGGCAGGATATGATAACATCAGTATCAGCTGTTGCAGCGACTTTAGGCAACATTGGTCCCGGTCTTGGCAGTGTAGGGCCGGAACTTACTTTTAGCCAAATACCACAAGCAGGAAAAGTGGTCCTGAGTTTTCTGATGCTAATGGGAAGGTTAGAGCTGTTTACGGTTATTCTTTGCTTTACACCAAGCTTTTGGAGAGGTGATCCCATTTGGGATTTCTTTTCACGCTGCAATCAGAGAAAGCGAACAAACTTCGAGATTAATTAATTTCTTTTCATTATTTAGGAATCGCTTAAACTTAGATTCGCTACCGTTCATTCTAATTATTATAATCAAATGAATGCTCGTGTAAAAATTAACACTGGGAATTTATAACATCCCAGTGTTTTTAAGCTCATCTTCAGAGAGTTCCAGTTTACACACAAAACACCTGCCTACAGTTAAAAATTGCCCGCTCAGGTCGTCTTCCGATTCTGTATAGAGCTTAAGAACGCAAAAAGAAGCATTACCACAGGCAGGACATTCCATACTGTCACGTACAATCTCCCTTTCATCATAGGAAGAACGGATGTTAATTTTCTTCCTCTCCTCAATTAATTCAGGATTTAACTCATTGTACTCTTCTCTCTTTTCCCTTATTTTCTGGCTTAAGGTATCAGATTGTTGCCTTGTTAACTCTTCTTCTTTTGCCTTAAGTTTCTCAAAAACAGTCTCGTTAAAAATGTCTTCATATTTGTCAGCATCAGATACTTCCTGAATCATTTCCCGGATAAAGGGTAATATTTCATTAAGGATAAACAAACCTTCATCGACAGGGTTAAAATAGTATTCGAAATAGTGGATAATATTGTTACGCATGTTGCCTAAGCGTTTAATAGAAGCTGCTCTTTTCTTCCGTCCCTTGCGTATTTCATCTAACTTGTTTCTATCCTCAATTGGTTTTCCGTCATCATCAAACTCGGAAAATCCTAAATTAAAAATTTTCTCATATCGCTGTATAAGGTCATCAAAAGTAATTGTTCGAAAGGTATCCCAATTTTGCTTTTTGGCTTTAAGAGAGTCTATCTCCTCAAGGCTTAATATCTTATTCTGAAGCTTCTTAAACCTGATCAGGTGTTCTACGCTGTTATTTTTATCCAGTACCAGCACATCGTCAAGTTCACACAAACGCTGTTTCATAAGCCGCTCAACAGCCACAGCAAATAGTACCACCGACAGCTCGAAATGCTCGTTATCAGTAAAATATCTCAATGCTTCGGACAGGATAACCGAGGTGTGCATTACTCTCCAAACACCTCCCTGTCCAGAATCATTTTTATGGTCTGTTTTGCGTTTTCCTTTAGCCTTCTGATATTGGTCAGCGTTTCAAACTGAACGTTAAGGAAATCCACTATTTCCTGCTGTTTTTCAATTGGGGGAAGAGGGATTTTTATTGCTTTTAGATGGTCTTTAGTTACCCCTTGTACTGTTGAACCCTGGCTTTCTTGTTTAAAAGATTGAACCCTGTTATATAAAGCAAACAACATATATTCGGGCATAACATTTTCATTTATAATCAGGCCTTGACAGTCTTGACTAATGCAAACATCAAATTTGTTTAGACATAGTTTTCCTAATCCAACTCTTGTCGCAACAATTATGTTGTTTGCAGGGATAATTTTAGTAGTAGAATTTTCAACAGCTTCTTCTGTAATAAACTTCCTGACGTTTATTTCGTATATTCCTTGAATATCTGCACTTGTTATCCAAGGAATACTTCCCTTCCAGTAGGCTTCTACTTTTGTTGAAGGGGTCCCTCCACTTAAAATATCGTTACATAAACTTTCTAACTCTACCCATTCCCAGTCTCCTTCAAAAATACTGTCGTCGATTCCAGCTTCAAGAATAGCCTTTTCCATAGCATTGCACTGCTCAATAATAGCCTGCTGCTTGTCCAAGCGGGCAACCAGTTCCTGTTGAACGGGAAGAGGTGGGAGAGGGATTTGGATATTGGCTAAATCATCAAATTTCAAAGTATCCCTAATACTTCCAGAAACTGCTTCATTGATTTTGTTCATCATCCAATCTGTTTTCAATAAATAATACAGAAATCTTGAATCTGTAGTTTTACTATCTTTTACTTTAAATACTACATAAGCAGGGCTTACAAGACCTTTAACCACGTTATCAGCAAATCCTATAGAACCTATATTAATTCTGTAAGGATTATAAACAAAGTAATCTTTATATATTATCTTATAGCTATTAAGGTTTTTAGCATATACTTCTTCGTTATTTCCATATACGTTTTCTTTAAAATAATTTTCTGCAGGAATTATCCCGAACTCTTTACTAACACTATAAACTGGCAATTCTTCGGAAAGCACATTTCTATCCGTAATTTGTTCAATGATTTCTCCCAGTCTAACAATGTTATGTTTTCTACTTTGGCAGATCAAATTTTTATACAGCCCCGGGTTAAGGTTATAATCTTTCGCCTTGATTTCCTCAATCGTCGCCGTCCAGCAGAAATCATTATCTATAAAATCAGGCAGTTCCTTTGTTGGGTTATTAATCCAATCTATCCATTTTCTGAACACTTCCACCGCTTTAGGCAGGTTCCCACAAGGCGGTTCGTAAATGTTTGGGTCATCACCCTGAAAAGCTCCATTAATTGGTCTTCTCTGGGTTGTTAAGGTAAATCCGTCATCTTTCACATCAACAAACAGTACCTGCTTTGTGGTGTAAGCATTTTGTTTCTTTGTCTCGTTCCATTCTTCTTTTGTGGGCTTCTCAAAATACAGCACTGACGTTTTGACACCGGAATACGGCTGAAAAATGCCTGCCGGCATGGAAAAGACAGCTTTCAAATCAAACTCTCGTAAGAGCTTCATGCGTATATTCTTGAATACAGAGGAATTGTCAAACAGAATCTTGTCCAAGATTATAACTACTGCTCTGGAACGCTTTTTACCTGGTTCAGAAGGTCTCAACGCTGCCATAATATGCTGGATGAACAATGCTTCGTAGCGTTTGGCATGGAACTCAAAAGTGCCAACCCGCGACTGAGCAAGTGGACCATATGGTGGGTTAGTTAACACTACATCATACTTTTCTTTATGTTCTAACTGTGCTCGGTTGTCTAAGCTGTCAGCCTCAAAGAGGTTGGATTTGCCGTCATTGTGCAATATCATATTCATAAGGGCAAGCTTGTAAACGTCTGGAGCCTTCTCCACAGCATAAAGAGACTCTTCCTTCAGTTTTCGGTAAAGCATTTCAGCTTCATCAAATTGAACCCCATTATATGCGGCAGTAGACTCGTTAACTCTCATCCCCGCTTTTACAAGATTATCAATTTTACTCTTTACTACTTCGAAGGCACGCAGAATAAAGCCTCCCGTACCAGCCGCAGGGTCATATATTTTTTCCCCAATTTCCGGGTCAGCAAGTTCCACCATGAAATGAATGATGTGGCGAGGAGTAAAATACTGACCGTACTGTTTTTGTTCGCCAAGCTTTTGAACAACAAATTCGTATGCTCTGCCCATAACGTCAAAATTTTGTTCAAGCTCAAGGTCTTTCAGCCGTTTTATCAATTCTTTAATGGTCGGGCTGTACCTTATACGCCATATATGATTTTTAAATAGCCGTCTGAAAAGGCTTAAATCCCTGCCATCGTGGTCCTTAACTTCGGCCAGTTCGGAAAATATGTTTCTAACATAATCGACTATAGTAAACTCTCCATCGTCAGTCTTTACGGTTTTTCCGTCACTTGCCAAAATCTTTTCTGCCCATGTGGAAAACCTCAGGTGATTTGGTAAATCAGGCACAAATTTAGTTCCATCCAAACGGGCGAGTTCTTCTCTTTGTTTTTCTCTCTCGTCAAAGAGCTTTAGAAACAAAAAATAGCTAAATTCTTCCAGATACTCGGTGGTTTTGAGAGTATCGTCTCGAAAAATATTGGCAATATCCCAAAGCTCAGAACCAAGCCTGTGAAAATCTACTTTGTTATTGTTTTGCGCCATTAATATTCCCTCCGTTACACATCAAGAAATGATACTGCTTTTATCTCGTCATAAAGCTGAACAAATTTGTCCAGCGAACCGAATAGTCCCTTTATCCGGGCAATTCCACCCTTTTGTTGAAGAAGCTGGCTGTTAGAAAACTGGGTAAAGGTAAGAGCGGGATTGCGTTTCTTAAAATCGTAGAACATCATAATAAATTCCACTTGTTCATCGTTCAAATGCTTTTTCTCCTTCAAATGAGCAATAACAGCATCCCTGTTCTTTTCTTCAACAGTCTTAAACCTTGTTTTACCAAGGGCGACATCAATAAAATCTTTGTAAGTGGCAGTGACTTCGCCGTAAATATCCCTTAAGGTACTGATGTCAAACCCGAAAGCTTCCAAATATTTTTCATCAACTGGAATGCCGGGGTTTAAAGCTTCCCATGATAAAACTGCCTGAACAAATCTTTCTTTTAAAACCGTCTTTTCTTTAATAGCTTTAAGTTGCGGCTCAATTTGCTTTCTAATATGCTCAAAAGCAGATGAAGTAACAATTTCTGACTTGACTATCCAGACGGGGACATCAGCAATCACCATTTCGATTTTTTCAGTTTCTTTAGGTTCCTTACCCTCACCATCTTCTTTATCTGAAGGCATCTTTTCACCGTCAGAAGATACCTCTGTTTCTTCAGTGCTCTCTATTATTTCGTCAGTTTCTAAAGTTTCATCAGTAACAACCTCTTCAATACCTGCAAGGTCAACAAAGTCGATAAGTTTAAAGCTTTCCTTTGTCTTGCCGTGTTCTTGTTCGTTACACTTACGAGTGGCACGTCCTTTCATTTGAACATAGAGAATTTTTGACTTTGTGGGCCTAGCCATTACAAGAACTTCGATGTCAGGAGCATCAATACCGGTGGATAGCATATCTACGGAAACGGCAATACGAATTTCACTGTCGATTTCCTGAAACTTTCTAATCAGTTCAGAGGCGTTTCTCACCTGATTATGTATTACAACTATAAAGTCTTCTGCTTCGCTTGAGTCCTTTGGGAGTTTGTTCAGTTCGTTGTATTTTGTTATCAACGCATCGCGCAAATGATTGGCATGCGCTATGCTTGCCGCAAAAACCAGTGTCTTTGGAATCGTATGCGTCTGCTCATATCCTATTACTTCAAAATATTTTTCGGCTATTAATTCATTCCTTCGCGGGACATCCACACGTCTGCCAAGGTCTTCCGGCTCAAAGTCAAAACCCATGTCATGAATTCCGCTGAGGTCTACATTGGTCAGGAACTTATATCTCTCGGTAAAAGCCAGTATGCCGTCTTTAACTCCCTGATAGTAGCTGTATCTGAATACCGGCTCTCCAAAATAATCGTCGGTACTCTGCGTTTCCTTATCAGAAGGAGTTGCTGTTAACCCTAAAACTTTGGCCTTGCCAGTCCTGAAATGCTCAATAACCGTGTGCCAATCTCCAAAATATGACCGATGGCACTCGTCAAGAATTACCAAGTCAAAAAAATTATTCGGGTATGCACGATACTTATCATTTACATACAAAAACTGAATTGTTGAAACAGAAATATCGTTATATTTATCCTCTTTTGTGCCGGTCAAGCGGTTTATTTTAAAGGTATCACCTAATACCTTATTGAAAGAACGGACTGTCTGTTCAGCAAGAGAATCCCTATCTACTAAAAATAAGACTCTCCGAACAAGGCCGACTTTGTAGAGCTTGCCGATTATTCCCGCCGCTGTTATCGTTTTTCCTGTTCCGGTAGCCATTTCGATATAGGTTCTTTCTCTGCCTAATTGAAATGCGCTTACCACCTGTGAGACGGCAATTTTTTGATAATTCCTTAAGCCTGCCAAAAGAATATCAGTTTCCGGGTTTAGAAAATCTTTTATCTCGGCATAGGTCATTAGCCTGCTGATTTTTTCTGGTCTGGTATTTGCTTTAAGGTTTTGTCGGTAAAATGTCCTACCATCAGAAGCAAAAATTAAATAGACTTCCTTGCCACTTTCATTTAGTTTTTTTGCGTAATTTTTAGCCTGTGCTAAAGCCGCGTTTAAATCCATACCCTGTTTTTTGGCTTCAATAATTGCAACAGGTAAGCTGTTCACTAAAATAGCATAGTCTGCTCTTTCTCCGCCCGGTATAGGATACTCCTTAGTTATTTGAGTAAAATCAGCCAAATTCCAATTTAGTGCTCTTAAATGTTCGTCAATTAAGGACTTTGCATTTTCCTCCGTATTCACTATTTTCCCTCCCCTCGATAATTAGCGGTAATCCAACCCCAAAAATTGCTGGATGTCCTTCATCTCCATCAGTTCTTCAACTGTCCAGTAGCGGTGGAACCGGTCTTTGTAGCGAAGTTCCCACCACCTGCGGAAAAGCGGCTCAAGTTCATCGAACATCGGCCAGCGGCTCCACTTCATTTTCTCCCTCAGTTCTTCCAGCGTCCAGACACTGCCATCTTCTTTTTTGGGTATGTTAATGCGCCCGTCAGGTTGGATAACCACCTGCGGCTGGGCAATCTCTTTTTGGAGAACAGTCACTTCGCCAACCTCCTTTAGATATTTATCGGAAAGAGTTATCAAACAATCAAGCTCAAAGTTTGGTAATAATTCTTGTTTTGGGCTTACTGCCTCAAACCGCCGGGTAAGATTTGCTGAAGCCCTGCCGAGCGTGGAACCGTCGTCTACAACGCGGTCCCGCTTCAGCGGCTTCAGACGAACCCGTCTTTGACCAAGGTCAAAGCTCAAAAATATATATAGCGGTTTTGACATTTTGACCTTCCGTGCGCGGTAAGTGTTCATTCACCGCTGTCTTCATCGTCCGCTTTCCACCCATCGGGCGTCTTTGTAAGAGTGTAAGTTTTTGGAGACCCTTGATGTCCCCCTTCTTCCTCAATGGTGAAGCCGCCTGCCCGCAGTTTACTGATGTCGTTTCTCACAGTCTGGTCGCTGACCTTCAGTAAGTCGGTTAGCTCTTTCTGCGTGTAGCTCCGCTGTGTCAACAGCTTCGCCAGCTTCTGCAGGCGCACTTCGCTGTCTTTCAGCTTTATGTTGATGCGGAAACCGTCGTCGTAAACCAGATTCCCGTCCTCGAATTTTAAGCTCAAATTCTCTACAGTCTCAGCGTCGCGGAACTCTCCGGTAACAACTACGCCTACATCTTCGTCTTTCTGGAACTTGCGGATGTCTATCACGCCGTCCATTTCCGCCCCTTTGACAGAAGACCCCCTGCTGGCATACACAAGAACGTCCGACGGCTTTTTTGCGGTGTGGTCAACGACGACGACCGCCATATGGGGGTACTTGCGGAGGAGCATATTTAGTGGCGCGAATACCTGCTGCATGACGGAAGAGTCGTTTTCGTCTCCATCGAAGAAGCTCCTCAGTGGGTCAAGTACGAGCAGGTCAGGCCGGAACTCGTCAATAAATTTGAGCAGGTCTTCAAATTCCGGGTTTTTCGGTAGCAGTTTCACGCCTGTCCTGTGCGGAATGACGATGTTGCTTGTACCGGCAAGGCTCTGCTGTACTCTCTGGATTAAAGCGTTGGTCGAGTGTTCTTCCTCCACCATAACGGCTTTGACTCCAGAGACGGTAGTTTTCCAAAACGGTACCCCGCAGACGTTTTCTCCGCGGCTGAGCGCTTTTAATAAGCTTAGGACAAACCACGTCTTCATCTGCTTCGGCGGCCCTTGGACAAGAATTTTTTGCCCTCTCGCTATCATCCCTCTTACCAGCCAGTCAGGTTCCGCAGGCTCTCTCTTCAGCAGTTCTTCCACCCTGTAGTAGCGGGAAAACCGGTCTTGGTGTTCTTCAAGCGGGATTAGCTCTACCAGTTCCTGGTCGGTATGGTTGTTGCGGGTCAACCACTCACAGATGTCTTTCCCGACATCGCCCCGCTTCCACGGCAGTTCAACCACTTTACACCGTTCTTCTCCCAGCACCGCTAGGGCAGACCTGACAAAGTTCGCGCTGGCGTCGTCGTCCTGCGGGATGAGGTAGATGGTGCGTATGCCTTCAAATTCCCGTTTCCACTCCTTGCGGAAATTGTTGCCCGGCACGCTAACTACAGGGATGTCTACACCGCAGGCTTCAAGCGCTTGGATAGTCCTTAGAGCATCGCTTTCTCCCTCTACTATAACTGCTTGGCTCTTCCCCTCAAGACTGTCGAGATTCCACAATGAAAAGCGGGAGTTTTTGACCGCTCCTTTCCTGCCGTCGTAAGCCCTCCCTCTGATAGCCCTGATTTTGCCCCTCACGCGAAAAGGGACTACCAAGCATTCAACCTGTCCTGCCTCTTCGTCATGGGGGACATAACCCCATTCGAAACGCTCCAGCATCTCATACTTGATTCCTCTGGCGGTAATGTACTCTTGGACAATCGGCAGTTCCGGGCGCAGGCGCGCTTTTGCTTCTTTGATAAACTCTTCAAATTCCTCTTCCTGTCCGGGTGTGGGGATATAGGTGTGGCTGAGGTCGTAGTGGGGGAACGCTCGGAGGTAGCTTCCTGTCCGTTCGTCTTTTACGTAAAGCTCGCGAAGGTAGTCGTTTATAAAATAGCTCGCGTCTTCCGGCGCAATGCCCGCAATTTCAACTAAAAAGCGGTACGGCGAAAAGCTCCCACAGACATGGCAGACGTAGAATCCCGACTTGACGTTGACCGTTGCGGAAGGCTTCCTGTCGCTGTGGTATAAGCACTTTAAAGATTGGACGGTGAAGCCGTCTTCCTTTATGTCCATCCTGTCCAGTTCAGGAAAATAGCGGGCGTAAAAATCCCGCCAAGGTTCGGGATGAAGAGACTCGTTAAAATCAACCCTCCACTTCTTCATAATTAAAACCTCCTCTGCCTATGGTAATATTATACATTTGACCTCAGCAACTTTCAATAAGAAGCTCAAAATTTTTGACCTTGGCGCAGGGAATGTACAATGAAAGAAAAATACAAATTTTGACAAAATTTTTGGTTCCCTCTTTAAATTTTCATGGATGTACATTATAATATAATTAAGCGGATGGAAATATTTAACAGATAAGGAGTTGATGCCGTTGAACAAGAGAGAAGTTAAAAAGAAGGTGCGGGAAATCATCCGCTGTTTGGAACAAAGCGGAGACATCCCGGAACAAGAAAACTGTGTTAAGGTCGCGGAACGGAAGCTGGAGATGCTCGTAAAAGAGGCTCCAGCTTCTCTGGTTTATGAGTTGGGCTGCGTCTACAGCCGCTTTAAGAATTCCGGCGGGGATGTGGACACTGCTCTATCTCGGCTGAAGAAAATTTTGGAACGAGAGGTAAAAAAGGATGATGAGTAAAATGGCGGGTAATAATCAAACAGTCCAAAAATCTAAGAAAGAGGAGACGGAAAAAATGAAGGTTGAGTTTACTGTTTCCGCAGAGGGTAAGGAACAAGACCTTAAACTGCAGGTGCTGCAGAAGAGACGGGCGACCTACCGCGCTAACCTTTCCTATGCGGTGCAGATGCAGGATAAATATGCCACAGAGTACACAGAAGCTATGCAGACAGAAGCCGACCAGTTAACGATTGACAAGTTGGAGTTGAAATTATCGGAACAGAAACTGCGGATAGAATTCTACGGGAAGAAAATCGCAGAGGTGGAAGAAGAAATCGCTCGTTACAAGGTAGAACGGAAGAAGGAGGAACAAAAGGAAGAGACTTCGGGAAAGGAAGAAAATGAGAGTGCCGCCTAGTAAAATTGGTGGCACTTTCGTTTTTCTCAAATTACAACCAATTATACGACTCTATGCCCTACGGAACTTTCTTTCTCAATATATTTATACTCCGAAGGGTATAAGTAACTTTCTTATGGAGGTGGTGAAAAGCTTGTCGAGGTAGCAGGATTTTTAACTCCAATGGAGAATATTACTAAAAGATATGCGTGCTTTGAGGGGGTGAGTTTTTGAGAGTTGCTTCTATGATATTAGGTATTATCGGCGGAATAGCCGGTTTTGGTGGAGCTCTTTTTGCGCTATTCGTTGGTGGAGTAGATGCTTCATTTTCAGCATCAGGTACGAGTTCTATAATTGGTCTAGGTGTTACGGCTATATTTTTTAGTTTACTTGGATTAGTAGGAGGTGCATTAGCACTAAAGAAACCAAAGGTCGCTGGAATAATGATGCTCATTAGCGCTATCGGAGGGGTTATTTCGATTTCGTGGGGCTATGTTGTAGCATTTCCAGTATTGCTGGTTGCAGGGATTCTTGCATTGATAGGTCAAAAAGAGAAAAATAAAACAACGTTAGATAAGTCCTGCGGTAAAATGT
>NZ_JAFFJA010000056.1 GCF_021991635.1 Tepidanaerobacter sp. GT38 | reverse complement strand
ACCGTAAAGGAAATCATGGTGACAGCTACTCCCATATTTGATGACAGCGGCAATATCAAGTTTATAGTGGCAAATGTGCGGGACATGACCGACTTGATCTATCTCCAGAATGAGTGCGACAAGGCCCAAACCCTTTCAAAGCAGTACTATTATGAGCTCATAAAAGAAAGGGGATATTCTGGAAAAGTTATTGCAGAAAGCCGAGAGATGCAAAAAGTGCTGCAGCTGGCATTTCGCCTTGCCCAGGTTGACTCTAATGTTTTAATTGAGGGAGAATCCGGTACCGGCAAGGAAGTAGTTGCAAGATTAATTCATGAGCTGGGCTCAAGGAGCAAGAACCCATTCATTTCGATAAACTGTGCCGGAATTCCTGAAGCCCTGCTGGAGGAAGAACTGTTCGGCTACGAGGAAGGTGCTTTTACAGGAGCTAAAAAGGGTGGTAAAATCGGATTAATAGAACTGGCTGATGGGGGTACCCTGTTTTTAGATGAGCTAAATTCCCTCCCACTGGGGCTTCAGGGAAAGCTCTTGAGAGTCCTGGAGACCTATGAGCTGACTAGACTGGGCGGTGAAAAGACCAAAAAAATTAATTTCAGGTTGATTACTGCTGTAAACAAGGATTTAAAGGACTTGGTTAGTAAAGGCCTCTTTAGGGAAGATCTGTACTTCAGGATAAGCACGGTTCCCCTGTTTTTGCCGCCCCTTCGCCAGAGAAAAAAGGACATAATCCCCCTGGCCCTTCACTTCCTCAACTATTTTAACAACAAGTATAATGCCAGGAAAACCTTATCTTCCAGCATATTAAAGGCCCTTGAAGCATACAACTGGCCGGGAAATGTGAGGGAGTTAAAAAATCTTATTGAAAGATTGGTAGTTCTCACTGAAGATGACCTGATTACGGAAGAAGACCTGCCCCAGGAGATGATTAGCTGGTCTCCTAACGAGAAATACCAAGTGATTGTGAAAGATGTAGTCCCCTTGGAAAGTCTGGTGGATGAAGCGGAAAGGAAGCTGCTCATGCTTGCTATGGAACGCTATGGGTCCACCAGGAAAATTGCAAGGGCTTTAGGCATAAGCCAGACTTCCGTAGTAAGAAAACTAAAAAAATTTTTTGGTGAACAGGCTACCCGAGTCAGTAGCGGTTCAGGTGAAACATAATTTACTCGCCTAAAAAGCTTAAAATTATAGAAAAGCACTTGCACAAAAGCCCTTGTGAACCAATTTCGGTTCACAAGGGCTTGCTTTGTTTTTGGAATACTTTATTAAAATCCTTGCCATGAGGCGGTTTCGTGACTTTTTTCACATATCCCAATACTTGGTATGATAATTGCTTCACAAATTAAGTAAAGCCAAAAATAATTAATGGGAGGTTATGTTGATGACGTCCAAATACAACAATCTGTTTGAACCTTTTAAAATCGGGAAGCTTGAGATTAAAAACAAATTTGTAATGGCGCCCATGGGGCCGGGAGGCCTTTCTAACGAGGACGGGGCCTTTAACGAAAAGGGCGTAGAGTATTATGTGGAGCGGGCAAAAGGTGGGACCGGCCTAATAATCACCGGTATATGCTATGTGGAAAATGAAGTTGAAAAAAAGGTTATGCCATCCATGCCATGTCCCACATTAAATCCTGCAAGCTTTATAAAAACTGCTGCTCAAATGACTGAAAGGGTCCATGCGTATGACTCAAAGATCTTCCTGCAGCTTACCGCAGGTTTCGGAAGGGTGGCAATCCCTGCAGTGCTTAAAGGAGATGCGGTAGCACCATCCCCCATTGAAAACTTCTGGAACCCTAAAATCAAATGCCGCGAACTGACAACCGAGGAAGTGGAATATATAGTTAAGAAGTTTGCCGAGGCATCGGTAATTGCCAAGATGTCAGGCTTTGACGGAGTGGAAATTCACGCAGTCCATGAGGGCTACCTGCTGGACCAGTTTACCATAGCTCTCTTTAACAAGAGGACCGACAAATACGGCAACGACCTTATGGGAAGGCTGAGATTTCTCATCGAAATAGTTAAAGCCATTAAAAAGGCCTGTGGAGATGATTTCCCAGTATCCCTGAGGTACAGCGTAAAGAGCTACATTAAGGGTATCAGGCAAGGAGGCCTCTACGAGGAAGAGTTTGAGGAACTTGGTCGTGACACGGAAGAAGGGCTACAGGTAGCCAAGATCCTGGAAGAAGCGGGTTACGATGCATTCAATGCCGATGCAGGCACCTACGATTCATGGTACTGGAACCATCCGCCCATGTATCAGAGGAAGGGGCTTTACCTGCACCTGACCGGAAAGTTAAAGGAAGTTGTTAAGGTCCCGGTCCTGGTTGCTGGAAGAATGGAAGATCCGGATTTAGCAAGCAGCGCCCTGGAAGAAGGCATGGCCGATGCCATAGTTATCGGCAGGGGCTTGCTGGCCGACCCACAATTGCCAAATAAGATTAAGGCGGAGAAACTGGATGATATTCGCCCCTGCCTTTGCTGCCACGACGGATGCATGGGCAGAATCGCCCAGATAAAGCCCATATCCTGTGCCGTAAATCCCCAGGCCGGCAGGGAAGCGGTATATGGTCTTACGCCTGCTGAAAAGCCAAAGAAGGTCATGGTCATCGGCGGCGGAGTTGCAGGCATGGAAGCGGCCAGAGTCAGTGCCTTAAGGGGGCATGAGGTCAGCCTCTATGAAAAGAGCGACAGCCTAGGTGGTGTAGTTTTGGCAGGAGGAGTGCCTGACTTTAAAGAAGCAGATTTGAGGCTAGTTAGCTGGTATGAAAAACAGCTAAAAGACCTGATGGTAAACGTCAACCTGAATTCCGAAGTGACAAAGGACTTGGTGGACAAAATCCATCCCGATGTAGTTATCGTGGCTACGGGTTCCGTGCCAAAAACTTTAAATGTCCCCGGCATCGATAAGGCGGTTGAGGCTGTTGATGTGCTGAGAGGAAAGGCAAAAGTTGGCGATCGCGTGGTAGTAGTAGGCGGTGGCCTGGTGGGTTGCGAATTGGCCCTTTGGCTTGCCAAGCAGGGCAAACAGGTTACAATTGTGGAAGTAATGGAAAAGATTTTGTCAGCCGGCTTGCCGATACCCCACATGAATTCAGCCATGCTAAAGGACCTCTTGGCTTATTACAAAGTAAATATAAAGACCAAAGCCTCTGTAGCTTCCATAAAAGATGATGAAGTTGTGATAAAGACCGAATCCGGAGAAGAGACGATTCCCGCAGACAGCGCGGTCATTGCTATAGGCTACAATCCAAAGAACGACCTTTACAAGGAAATTGCCAGGAACTATCCGGAGACTTACCTCCTGGGAGACGCAAGAAAAGTGCAGAACATCATGTACGCCATCTGGGACGCCTACGAGGTAGCGAGGAATATATAAGGGGGTATGACATCCGTGAGACAGTACAAGATGGAACTTAGCGATGAGGAGAAAGAGATACTGGAAGGCAAACACGGGGAAGTCATGCGGAAGATATTAGAATCGGTGGTGCTCTACGGGGAAGCCTTTGAAGCCAAAAGGCTTATCCCCATAGATGGCCCCGTTCACCTGGTCACTTCCTTTGGCCTTTCGGGAATTGAAACGGTATTTGATATGATGGATGAACTGATAGAGGCTGGAGTTAAGGCAAAAGCACCTTTTACCGTGGATCCGAGGCCCATGGACTTTGAAAACGTGGAGTGCAGCGATGTTCAAAAGAAGATTTTTAGTGTCCTCTACAGCAATCAGGCCAGGTACGAAGAGCAGCTGAGAAAACTTGGTTTAAAAAATGACAATGCTTTTACCTGCACCTGCTACATGCCGCAGGTAGGAAATGTTCCCAAAAGGGGCCAGGTCTTGTCCTGGGCTGAATCCTCTGCCGTTGTGTATGCAAATTCCGTAATCGGTGCCAGGACCAACAGGACCTCCGGCATCATTGAGCTCTTGTGCGGGATTTTGGGCAAGGTTCCTGAGTTTGGACTGGTGACAGATGAGGGAAGGCGGGCTAAGTGGCTTGTGGAAGTAAAGACTTCCAAGCTGCCAAATGCTCAGGTCCTTGGAAGCGCCATCGGCATGAAGGTCGTGGAAGATGTGCCATACATCGTGGGGTTGGATAAGTTCCTGGGGAAGGGCTTAAACAGCACTACGGAAGATTACCTTAAAGATATGGGGGCAGCCAGCGCATCAAATGGCGCTGTGGGCCTATACCACGTGGAGAACATAACTCCAGAAGCCATAGAGCAGGGCAGAGATCTCCTGGTAAAAGATTACAAGACCTATATGATAGATGACGAAGAAATCGAAAGGGTCATAAAATCTTACCCCGTGCTTTGGAAGGATTTAAACGCAAAGCCTGCCAAATGCTTCATAGGATGCCCGCACCTTTCCAAAAACCAGATTTACGAGTGGATTGAAAAAGTTTCACATAGGCTTGCCAAGGCAGGCAAGGATAAGGTTGAGATAGATACGGTGCTGTGTGCGGCTCCGGACGTAATCTCGGATTTTAAGACCGACGAGGAGGCCTACCAAAAATTAATAGATATGGGACTTCACCTCACATATATATGCCCCCTCATGTATATGAGCAATCCGGAATGCTCCAAGCAGCCCATTATAACCAATTCCAACAAGCTGAGGACATATTCTACGGCAAGATTCTTCCTTGATGATGAGGTGCTGGACATTATAGTAACTGGCATCGTGCAGGGAGGTGCAGGTGATGAGTAGGACATTTAAAGGAAGAGTTGTGATAGGTGGAAATGTAACAGGGGAAAGTGTAGTGACACATCAGGGCTTTAACGTGCTGGCATCGTATTTAAAGGCCTTGGGCGAAAGAAGCAATACAGCAATATGTTCCGATCAAAACAATAAAGACATCTTCGGCAAGGATTTGGCAGGCAAGATTATTTGTCTTCCCCAGACCATTGGCTCTACCACAGGTGGCATGATACTACAGAGCGTTGCGAACCTGGGCATCGGGCCAAAAGCCATGCTCTTTTCCGAACATATAGATTCCCTGGCAGCAGCGGGGATTATCCTGTGCGAAGTATGGAATCAAAAAACCATAGTGACAATTGATCAGCTGGGGAGTGAATTTTTAGATTATGTAAAAACCGGGCAGCAGATTGAAGTAAAGGAATACGGGACCGTTATAGTGATGTGAAAAGAGCACAAGATAAACCAAGGGGAGCATTGGAGAAAAATTCTAATGCTCCCCTTAAATTTATTGCAATTTTATATAAGGTCAACATTTGAAGAATAAAAGTTTAAAGATTAGCCTAAACGACGATAATGCCAGGACAAAGATTAACAATACTGCAAAAATCGGCGTTAAAGACGCAATATACTAATTAATTGTAATTGAGCTAGCGTATTTTTTATATTATGGGATCAATGTTTAATGCTCATTTTTGCCTGTTGTCAGCAATATACAGGATGAGATTTATACGGAGGATGCTTTCTAACAAAGAAGTGATGAGTAATTATAGATTTTATTTGCTTTTGCTACTTGATCTCATCACCCACTTATATTTGCAAATAAGGATATATTGCAGGAGGGGCTACATTAAAGGAAAAATATTAGATTAGTTTCATCAGCAGATTTATATTTTGAGCTCGAGTTTGAAGTGCCCGGTCAAAAGGCATTTATTAACCGGTACTATAGAGTTATAGTAAATTGAAGAAAGCTATATAATTTTGAAGTTGAATATTTAGGTACGTACGGAGAACCCGAAATTGCAATGGGATATCTTATAATATCTGAAAAGATATTTAAAGAGTAAATTTAACGTAGGGGCGATAATTCTACTCAGTGAATTGAGGAGGATTACCGCCCCTCCGAATTTAAGAACATACATAAAAGAAAACTATATAAGATAAATAAGATGCGATATGGACTTTTGCTTTGTTACTGTTTGCAAGGAATATATAATTAAAGAACTGTTACGGTATCAACCGCATAAAATATGCAAGAGACTTTACTCATTTATAAGTTATTGTATAAATTCCCTTATCGTTTTTTAAAGAGGTGGAGCCATGAAATAGTACAGTATTTAGTGCCGTCAACTAAATACGCTATTAAATGCCCTTATCCCATGGCTGCTGAGTTTATCGTGGTTCACAACACTGCAAATGACGCCAGTGCCATGAATGAAGTGTCATACATGGTAAGGAACAATGACAAAGTTTCTTTTCACTATGCGGTAGATGACCGGGAAATTGTCCAGGGCATACCGGACGACCGCAATGCTTGGCACGCAGGAGACGGAGAAAACGGGCCAGGGAACAGAAAAGGGTTGAGCGTCGAGATATGTTATTCCAAATCGGGTGGAGATAGATTCAAGGAAGCCGAAAAGTTAGCTGCCAAATTTATTGCATATAAATTAAACGAGAAGGATTGGGGAATTGATCGTGTGAAAAAGCATCAGGATTTTTCGGGCAAATACTGTCCCCACAGGACCCTGGATATGGGTTGGCAGAGGTTTTTGAACATGGTACAGGCGGAGCTTGAAAACTTAAATGAAAAAAAGGATGGGGATAAGGATAAACCCTCAACCTGGGCACAGGAGGCATGGGACTGGGCAAAAAGTGAGGGAATCACCGATTGGACCAGGCCCGGGGATGCCTGCACCCGTGAAGAAGTTATAACTATGATTTACCGGTACCACAAACGGGTGGTGGAAGACAAGTCTTCACAATCAGCTGTGTAACACATCGATATTCTATTTGCGCCAAATTAACATGAGCGGTTGCCACCGCTTATTTTTTTTTTAGAACATAAAAACGAGCGCTCATTCATAACCGTAAGCGTAATATTGGTCATTATGTTCAGGAAAAGAGCTTTTTCCAGCGTATCTTTGCTATAACAAATGGTTTTGTTTCGGAATAGATTATATAAAGTGTCATTTCATTGTTGAGGGGTGAGGCATCATGATGCAAAATCAATTGCCTGTAATGATTAAAACTCGCCGAATAAAGAAAGAAAGGCTGGATGTTGAATATCCTTTAGTGGAGGGTTTGGAGAATAAGAGTGCACAGCAGTACATTAATTCGGTCCTTATGAGCCTGGTGAATAGCTTAATAGAGCAGACCGATTATTACCAAAATCCAATAACTGAGGTGACGGGAAGATATTATATAAGGACAAATAACAGGGGCATATTGAGCATTTCAATTGAAGTTTACTGGTTTTCTGGCGGAGCTCATGGCATGACGGTATTAAAATCGGTGACTTTTGATGTGACAACTGGCAGACTGTACCGACTTCAGGACTTGTTTAAAGAAAGGTCAAAGTATGTGAATCGCCTAACTGAAATAATAAAACGGCAGATCAAGGAAAGGGATATACCGGTAATAGTTGATTTCACCAGTATTAAACCTGACCAGGACTTTTACATTGAAAACAGAAGCTTGGTGATATACTTCCAGCTGTATGAGTTGGCGCCTTATGCGTACGGCTTCCCAACATTTAAAATTTCCACTCAGGAAATAGAAGATATTTTGAGGGAACACATATTGTAAAGTAAGCAAATTATGAGCACCTAAAGTTCTAAAATTATTAAAAAAGATTAAATAAGCCATAAGCCTATCCCTCAAGTGAGTTAAAATGCTCAACTTAACTATGAGGGATGGTATGTGGCTTTTTTTTACGGAATCTACTTGTAATTTTTAAAATCTGAGAAGAGTACAAGCTCAAACAGACGGTAATCATTCTGGAATGAGTATAAAAGAGGAGAGATTTGAGTAGAAAAAATCTAGCAATATTTGGTAAAATAAGACAAGGATTGCAAGGTGTTGAAATGCTCATGAATTAAGCGAGGAAATTGAACTAAATACATTCTGTAAATAACCTTTGTGCAGGGTGCAGCTCATGTATCGGCCTTTCTTGTTTATTGCGGTCTTTTTTGTATTGGGAATAACTTTAGGCAATTTCATAAAAGCTTTCGGTATTTATCTTTTCGCATTAATCGTTTGCCTTTTGGCATGCTGCATGAGTAAAAATAAAAAGGCAAGGGTGATTTTTCTTGCTGCATCTATAATCCTGTTCGGGGCTTCCTATTACTGCTATAGGCTGGAGAGAATTCCCGGCACAATCGTAAATTTTGCGGGAGAGCGGCAAGTTATAGTGGGAATTGTAAGGGATGCGATAGTAAAAAATGAAAGGCTAGTGTACGAGGTTAAAGGTTTATATATTCAAGATGGGGAATTTTATAAAGCTATTAGCGGAAAAGTAAGGCTTTCAACACTTTTGGATGATAAGGGCAAAGTGCTGCATTACGGTGATATTATAAAGTTTTCAGGGAAATTAAAACTCCCCCAGGGCCGCCGAAACCCCAACGGCTTTGATTACAGGGCTTATCTTTTGCAAAAGGGCATCTCAGCCACTATGTTTTCTCGGGAAATAGAAGTAATAGGCAAAGAGAGAGCCAATCCTTTCATAGCAGCTGCCTTTTACTTAAGGCAGCGCTTGATTGCATTTTATGAACGGTACCTTCCTCCAAATCTTGCTTCACTCCTGGTTGGCATCACCTTGGGAATCAAGGATAGCATTCCTGGGGAAACCATGAAGGCGGTAAGAGAAAGCGGCGTAGCCCATGCCCTGGCGGTGTCGGGCCTCCATACGGGTGTAATATACGCTGCTCTGGAATTGTTTTTTGACAGGCTAGCTGTTTCAAGGAAGCTTGCTTTTGCCATCGAAAGCCTGGCGATTATATTTTACAGTTTCATGACAGGCCTTTCGCCCTCCGTGACAAGGGCTGCCATCATGATAATGGTGTTCATGCTGTCTAAGGTAGTGGGAAGGGAAAACGACTCGCTAAACAGCCTGAGCTTTTCGGCAGTAATTTTGCTCTTGGCAAATCCTCTGACCCTCTTTTCCGTCAGTTTTCAGCTTTCCTACGCGGCAGTCCTGGGCATAATTCTCTTTTACAATCCCGTTAAAAGCCTCTTTCATTTCCTGCCGAAGTACCTAAAGGAATCCGTTACCGTGATGCTGGCGGCTCAGCTTGCGGCAGTACCGTTTTTAGCTTACCATTTTTACAACATATCTATGGTAGGTTTTATAACCAACCTTTTAGTGGTGCCGTTGGTAAGCATTATTTTAATTGGTGGCTTAATTTCCGGAATTGCCGGCCTTTGCTTTGAACCATTGGGAGCTTTATTGATAAAGGTTCCAGGCTTTCTGCTATATATTGTAGAAAAAATAATCCTAGTAAGTTCCAGGTTCCCCTTTGCAACACTGGTAGTTCCCGCCATGCCCATTATCAGCACATTTTTGTATTATCTTTCCCTAGCCTTGATTTTTGACTTAGCACCTTTTTCCAAAGAATATCTTGTGAATCACAGAAAGGCAATTGCACTTGCGTTGCTGGCTCTTGCCCTACTTCCTGCCCTGTGGCCATTTGGGACCTTCGAAGTGACTTTCATCGATGTTGGGCAGGGGGATTCAATTCTCATCCAAACTGAAAGAAACAGGGTCATATTGATTGATGGCGGAGGCACGCCAGCTTATTTAAACAGCGATTTTGATACCGGAGAAGATATAATTTTGCCCCTACTTTATTCAAAAGGAATCAGGGAGATAGACATTGCTGTCTTTACCCACTTTGATGACGACCACGCCAAAGGGCTGTTGTCGCTATTAAGATCCATAAGAGTTAAAAACATCGTATACGGCCTGCCGGAGGATTCCGCAAACTTCAGAGAAATGCTTGAAATTGCAAGGCTTAAGGGAATTAAAACTATCCAGGTGGGCAGGGGAGACAGCTTTGTGGTGGATGGTGCGGTTTTTGAAGTGATGCACCCGCCAAAGGACGCACCCCTTTCTTCAGGCAACGACAACTCTGTTGTGATCAGGATGAGTTATAGAGGAATAAGCTTTCTCTTTACCGGCGATTTAGAATTTGAAGGGGAGCAAAGCCTTGTAAAATCAGGAATTGATATAGGGGCACACGTATTAAAGGTAGGACACCACGGTAGCTCTACATCTACAAGTCAGGAATTTTTATCCAGGGTAAATCCTATTTACGGCGTTATAACTGTGGGAGCGGTCTTACCAAAAATGTTTGA
>NZ_JAFFJA010000055.1 GCF_021991635.1 Tepidanaerobacter sp. GT38 | reverse complement strand
AAATAAAGATTATAGAGGGAGATGTTACATTATGCTTAATTTAAATACTAAGCTAAGGGAACTGGATGAACAAGGTAAAAAAATCAAAATGGGCGTAGTTGGAGCTGGACAAATGGGACGCGGTATGGTAAGCCAGATGTTCTGCATGAAGGGAATTTACCCAGCAATTATATCTGACTTAGATGTGGAGAGGGCTAAACGAGCATATGAACTTGCTGGGGTTAAAAGTGAGGATATTGTTTTTGCCAGTAAGCCTTCAGAAGCGGACAATGGCATACAGAAAGGGAAGTATGTTATAACTGATAATCTTGATGTAGTAACCAAATCTTTAGCAACTGATGTAGTAATAGATGCCACTGGAGTTCCAGAAACAGGAGCCAGAATTACCCTTGATTCGATTTATAATGGAAAACACATTGTAATGCTCAATGTGGAAACCGATGTTACCGTAGGGCCAATATTGAAGAAGATGGCTGACAGTGCCGGAGTAGTCTATACAGTTTCTGCAGGCGATGAACCTGGTGCCATAAAAGAATTATACGATTTTGCAGATGCTATGGGATTTGAGGTGCTAGTTGCGGGTAAAGGCAAAAACAATCCGCTAAACGTGGAAGCGACTCCTGATACAGCCAGAGAAAAGGCCCTAGCAAATAATATGAATCCAAAAATGTTAACGTCTTTCATTGAGGAACCAAAACAATGGTAGAGATGACATGTGTTTCCAATGCAATTGGATTTTTACCGACGAAAAAAGGATTAATAGGCCCCAAAGCAACTGTGAAAGAGTTGCCAAAACTCTTTAGTCTTAAGGAACAGGGAGGCATTTTGGATAGTTACAAAGTTGTAGAATATGTTAATGGGGTAGCGCCGGGAGTTTTTGTCATAGTAACCACTGATCTTCTAGCAGTGAAGGAAGAGATGGCTTATCTGTCTATGGGTGAAGGACCAAACTATGTTTTTTACAGACCTTATCATCTTACCAGTATTGAAACACCTTTATCTGCAGCCAGGGCATACATATATCACGAACCAACCATAGCGCCAAAAGGTGCACCGGTCGCTGAAACGGTTGCCGTAGCAAAGAAGGACTTAAAGGCAGGCGAGTATTTGGACGGCATAGGAGGATATACAGTATATGGCGTAATAGATACCTATGCTAATGCCAAAAAAGATAGAGCTTTACCGCTAGGGCTAGTCAATTCTAAAGTAAAGTTGAAAGCCGATGTAAAAAAAGGAGAAACACTGACTTACGATATGGTGGAACTGGATGAAGACTCACTAATTCTACATCTTCGCAGACTGCAAGAGAAGGTTATTTGAGATAATTTTTCATATTCCAACAATATATGCCGTGCCTGGCATGGGATTTGCATTTCCAGATACATATAGATCAGTATGCATAACTTGTGACGTGAAAATCTGTCAAGTGGTAAATATTTAACTTGCCGTTAGAGTGTGCGTGCCAAAATCTCTTTTTAAGTTTAATATTAATATTTGTTCATAAAAAGTAAAAAAGGAGCTGATTCGATGACTCTGTCCAAGGAGAAAAAACTTTGGATGTATCGCAAAATGCACGAAATACGAAACTTTGAGCTGGAAGTTGATAGACTATTTAAAGCAAATCTAATTTGGGGGACCTGTCATCTATCTGTTGGCCAGGAAGCATCTGCTGTAGGCGCAATAGCAGCCCTGGATGAAAAAGACATGATAACCAGCACTCACCGAGGGCACGGTCATTGCATTGCCAAAGGCGGCAAACTTCCGCAAATGTTTGCAGAGCTTTTAGGAAAAGAGACCGGTTACTGCAGAGGAAGAGGAGGATCAATGCATATAGCAGACCTGGAAATGGGCAACTTAGGTGCCAATGGTATTGTCGCTGGTGGCATACCAATAGCGACTGGGGCAGCATTAGCGTCCAAATTGAAAAAAGATGGAAAGGTGACTTTGTGCTTTTTTGGAGATGGTGCTACAAGTCAGGGAGCTTTCCATGAAGCTGTGAACCTGGCTGCAGTTATGAAATTGCCTGTAGTTTATGTATGTGAGAACAACCTTTACGGCATGTCGGTGCCATTTAAAAAGGCAAGTGCTGTAGAGAATGCAGCGGATAGGGCAAAAGCTTACAACATTCCAGGTATCATAGTTGACGGCAATGATGTGGAAGCTGTGTACAACGTGGTAAAGGAAGCTGTGGAAAGGGCGAGAAAAGGTGAAGGGCCATCTCTAATAGAGGCCAAAACCTATCGCTGGCTTGGCCATTCAAAGAGTGATCCGAGGGTTTACCGGACGAGAGAGGAAGAAGAAGAGTGGAAACAGAAATGCCCCATAAAAAGGTACAGACAACAACTGATTTCTGAAGGCATAGAGGAAGAGGTACTTAACAAAATTGAAAAAGAAGTTGAGGACGAGATTAAAAAGGCTCTAGAGTATGCGCAAAACAGCCCTGAACCTAAGGTAGAAGAAATTATGGAAGGTGTATATGCATAAAAACATAGGAGGCGAAAATAATGGCTGAAAAGCTTTATATAGAGGCGTTAAGAGAAGGTCTAAGAGAAGAAATGCTTCGTGATGAAAATGTCTTTATTATAGGCGAAGATGTAGGCCTTTACGGTGGTGCCTTTGGTGTGACCAAAGGGCTTTTTCAAGAATTTGGAGAAAACAGGATAATTGATACTCCTATATCTGAAGCAGCTATAGCGGGAGCTGCCGTTGGTGCTGCCCTGTGCGGTATGCGGCCGGTTGCAGAAATCATGTTTTTTGACTTCTTTACTATTGCTATGGACCAGTTGGTAAATCAGGGGGCAAAAAATCGATATATGTTTGGCGGAAAAGCCAAAGTGCCTATGGTTATTCGTGGCCCCATGGGATGTGGCACCGGAGCTGCGGCTCAGCACTCTCAAAGCTTTCCTGCGGTGTTTGCTCACTTTCCGGGTCTTAAAGTCGTAATGCCCTCCACACCTTATGATGTAAAAGGCCTTATTAAATCTGCAATTCGAGATAACAACCCTGTAGTATTTGTGGAACATAAACTTTTATATTGGACTAAAGGAGAAGTTCCTGAAGGAGATTACACAGTGCCTATAGGAAAAGCCGATGTAAAAAGGGATGGGAAAGATATAACTATAGTTGCCGGTTCAATAATGGTGCGAAGGGCATTAGAGGCAGCTCAAAAGCTTGAAGAAGACGGAATAGATGTTGAAGTTGTTGACATCAGATCTTTAAAGCCATTAGATTTACGAACGGTAGTTTCTTCAGTCAAGAAAACCGGTAGAGTGCTTATAGTAGAAGATGATCCTATAAGCTACGGGTGGGGGGCGGAGATTGCAGCAGGTATCGCAGGAAGTGAAGCCTTCGATTATCTAGATGCTCCCATAAAGAGACTCGCTGGCCTTGATATACCGATACCATACAACCCCAATCTCGAAAAACATGCTGTACCGCAAGTACCTAATATTATAGAAGCCGTAAGAGAAGTACTGAGATAAAGGAGGATATCCATGGCCACAATAGTGAAAATGCCTAAGCTAGGCACTACCATGACTGAAGGCACCATAGTTAAATGGCTAAAAAATGAAGGAGACCCTGTAAAAAAAGGTGAAATATACGTAGAAATACAGACAGACAAAGTAAATATTGAGGATGAAGCGGAAACCTCGGGAGTTTTGAGGAAGATAATGGCTAAAGAAGGGGAAACGATTAAAGTAGGTGAGCCTATTGCTATAATTGCTGAAGCCGATGAAGAATCACCGGATTTAGGGATTGCTGATAATATATCAACTCAAAACCAGGAGAAATCACCACAGGTTTTCCAGCAAGAAGACAAAACAGAAGCAGTAAAACAAACAATTTCGGATAAAATTAAAGCATCTCCTGCGGCCAAACGGGTCGCAAGGGAAAACCAGATAGATCTTTCAAAAGTTACTCCTTCGGGTCCTAATGGAAGAATAGTGGAAAGGGATGTATTGTCGTACATACAGGAACACAAAGTAAAAGCTACGCCTGTAGCAAAGAAAATTGCAATAGAGCGGCAAGTAGACCTGAAGGCTATACAAAAATCCCCGGGTCAAAGAATAACAAAGCAAGATCTGGAAGATCAGATAATACAAGATGTGGACAATGCTGTAGACAATACCATTCCCGTTATAGGCATGAGAAAAATTATAGCAGACAGTATGACTTACAGCAAAAAGGTTGCACCCCACATATATCTTTCTCTTGAAGTCGATATGTCAAAGGTTATTGATCTTAGAGAAAGATTAATACCTTTGGTACAAGCTCAGCATGATGTAAAATTGTCCTATAACCACATATTGATTAAAGCAGCTGCAACAGCATTAAGACTTAATCCTCTAATCAATTCAAGTTTTACTGAGGAAAAAATCATCCTAAAGCAGCATATAAATATTGGGCTGGCAGTGGCTTTAGAAGATGGGCTTATCGTGCCTGTAATTAAAGATGCAGATAAAAAGGGCCTTGCTTTTATTGCAAAAGAAACGGAGGAGTTGATACAAAAGGCAAAAAGCAAGAAGTTGTTGCCTGACGAATATCATGGAGGCACATTTACCATAACCAACTTGGGAATGTTTGACATAGAAAGTTTCTGTGCAATTATAAATCAGCCGGAGGCAGCCATATTAGCAGTAGGCAAGATAATTAAAAAACCTGTTGTAATAGATGATGAGATAACTATAAAGCCAATGATGAACCTGACCTTATCTTGTGACCACCGGGTGATAGACGGAGCTGTTGGAGCCAAGTTCCTGCAGAACCTCAAGCAAATCCTCGAAGAACCAATAAACATGCTGCTTTAAAGGGAGTGATGCTATGCATTACGATATAGCTATCATAGGCGGAGGTCCTGGTGGTTATGTAGCTGCTATCTATGCAGGCAAAAAGAAAACCAAGGTAGCTCTCATTGAAAGAGGAGAGCTTGGGGGAACCTGTTTAAACAGAGGGTGTATTCCCACAAAGACTTTAATTCACGGTGCAAATTTATTGCGAGCCATAAATAGTGCCAAAGAGTTTGGAATTACAGCAGAGAATGTGAGTCTTGATTGGGAGCTTCTACAGAAAAAAACATCTCGTATAGTAAAAACCCTTACAAGCGGTATACAAAACCTGCTTAGTGCCAATAAAGTTACGGTGATACGAGGTTTCGCAAAACTATTCGATAAAAACACCATACATATATCAAGTGAAACTGGGCAAAGCACCATTACGGCCGATAACATAATTCTTGCCACCGGCTCTGTTCCAACTTCCGTATCAGTTCCAGGTCATAATCTTAATAATGTCATAACCAGTGATCAGGCCCTTTTTCTCGAGCAAATTCCCTCATCGATGCTTATAATAGGTGGTGGAGTCATAGGTCTTGAAATTGGCTACATATATAAAACCTTTGGCACTAAAGTGACCATAGTGGAAATGCTGCCGGAAATCCTTCCAAGGCAGGACGAAGAGGTTTCTAAAGAGCTTAGAAAGCACCTTGAAAGACAGGGTATAAAGATATATACCAACTCAACTGTCAGAGATATAAAAGAACAAGATGGCATCCTGCAAACCACTTTTGATACAAGAGAAGGAACTAAAACCATAGATTCGGAAAAGGTCTTAATGGCAACGGGTAGAGCGCCTGTAGTTGATGCTTTCAGAGACTTGGGCCTTATTATAGAAAAAACAGGTGTAGCTGTAGATGAGTATCTTAAAACAAGTATAGACAACATTTATGCCGTCGGAGACGTAACCGGAAAATCCATGCTAGCTCATGTGGCATCACATCAGGGAATAACCGCTGTAAAAAATATTTTAGGCGAAAAGCAAAAGATTGACTATAAAGCAATACCCTCCTGCATCTATACAAGTCCTGAAGTAGCATCTGTTGGCATGACCGAACAAGAAGCAAGAAGAATATTTAAAGACAATGTCAAAGTTGGCAGGTTTCCATATGCCGCCAGTGGTAAGGCAATGACTTTAGGAGAAAGAACCGGTTTTGTAAAAATCATTGCAGAGTCAAAATATAATGAAGTACTGGGCATTCATATCATCGGGCCATCTGCCACAGAACTCGCAGCTGAAGCTGGCCTTGCTATAAAATTAGAGTGCACAGCCGAAGAGCTCGTCAATACCATTCATGCTCATCCAACACTTTCTGAAGCAGTAATGGAAGCTGCCTTTGACCTGCTGGCAGAGCCCATACATAAGTTATAAAGCTTATAGCAGAGCAACTGTCACAAATCTATGAGATGATTTATTTATCTCCGATATTTATGGACAACACTTGACTTCAGTTTTACAATAGTATATATTTTACTTAAAAGACTTTCTGGTGATCTTTTTTCACTGCTTTAAGCGAACGGGGGATGGTGGGAGCTCCGTAGCATAAAAAAGATCTGGGAACAGAAAGTAAGTTGTTTGCACAATAACATATTTGAATCCCAAAAGTGGCAGGCAAGTTTAAGACTAGCTTGCAACTAGGGTGGAACCGTCCGAGAAAAGGACCCCTAGACCGTTTATGAGGTTTAGGGGTTTTTTAATATTATCAATTATTTATTTGGAGGAGGTTAAAACATGCCAGAAAATGTTGAAAAAACCATGAGCAAGATAGTTTCGCTTTGCAAGCGAAGGGGTTTTATCTTCCAGGGGTCAGAGATATACGGTGGTCTGGCCAATACGTGGGACTATGGCCCATTGGGAGTAGAACTGAAGAGAAATGTAAAAGAGTATTGGTGGAAAAAAATAGTTCAAGAGAGGGATGATGTTGTAGGCATTGACAGTGCTATATTGATGCACCCAAGAGTATGGGAAGCTTCAGGCCATGTGGCAGGCTTTAATGATGCACTGATAGATTGCAAGCAGTGTAAATCAAGATTTCGGGCAGACCATCTTATTGAGGATGCCCTTAATATGAAAGTGGAGGGCAAAAGCGTCCAAGAGCTCACTGAGATTGTACATGGGAATCAAATTAAATGCCCTACCTGCGGTATGGTAGATTGGACTGATGCAAGGGTCTTCAACTTGATGTTCAAAACTTATCAAGGTGTTACTGAGGATTCAAGTTCAATAGTATATCTTCGCCCCGAAACAGCTCAGGGCATATTTGTCAATTTTAAAAATGTGTTAGATTCTAGCAGAATGAAGCTGCCCTTTGGCATCGCTCAAATAGGTAAATCCTTTAGAAACGAGATAACTCCGGGGAACTTTACCTTTAGGACAAGAGAATTTGAACAAATGGAACTAGAATTTTTTGTAAAGCCCGGTGATGATGAAAAATGGTTTGAGTACTGGCGACAGTTTATGATTGACTTTTTTGTATCATTAGGAGTCAAGAGCGAAAACTTGCGCTTAAGAGACCATTCACCTGAAGAGCTATCTCATTATTCCAAAGCAACCACCGATTTAGAATACAAGTTTCCTTTCGGATGGGGTGAGCTTTGGGGAGTTGCAAACCGCACGGATTTCGATCTTTCAAGACATATTGAGTATTCTGGGAAGTCTTTAACCTATTTTGATCCTGTTGAAAACAAACAAATTGTTCCATACGTAATTGAACCGTCCCTTGGTGCAGATAGAGCCGTATTGGTGCTTTTATGCGATGCCTATGATGAAGAAGAGGTTCAGGGTGAAACCAGGGTAGTTCTTCGCTTTAAACCGGAAATTGCACCAATAAAATGCGCTGTTCTTCCGCTTTCCAAAAAAGAGCCTTTAGAAGAACTGGCAAGAAAAATATATCAAGATTTGAAAAAATACTACCATATGGAATATGACAATACCGGCAGCATAGGCAAGCGCTACCGTCGACAAGATGAAATCGGGACTCCTTTTGCCATAACCGTGGACTTTGACAGCTTGGAAGATAATAAAGTTACAATAAGGGATAGAGACACAATGGAGCAAGATAGAGTTGAAATAGACAAAGTAAGGGATTATTTAAAAGAGAGATTGGGATTTTAAATTGTTTTCAAAAACTGCTACTGGAGGTTTCCCGGTAGCAGTTTTTTATAAAAGATTCCAAAAGGCTCATTTTACATTTCTGATGGCAAGAGCAGCCATTTATAAGGTATGGAATTATTTTAAAAAAGGATAATCAGATTTTATATAGAATATATATATTAAATTATATAAAGAGTAGGTATTATGGTTTGAAAAATGTAAGGGCTTACAAATAATGTGAAAAAATTATTTCCGATGTTTTATTAACTACATGTATAAAAAAGACATATTTTATGCTCTGCTGTAACCGATTACATTTTATGGTTAATTTTCAATTTCGAAAAAATAACACTGTTTAAAGAGGTGAGCAAACAGTGTTGTATTTATTGATATTTGTAAGAGAGCAGGTGTGGTAATGAAAAAGTTTCAATGGAACTATTCCGACCTGAATATTAGAAATGGAACATAGAAAAATAAGGTTTTCTAAAACTACCTGTAGACGTCGTAGATTATTAGCTATACTTATGGAACCTATTGATAACTAAAAGAATTTTTTTACAAATTAGAACTGTCAATAATCTTTGAAA
>NZ_JAFFJA010000054.1 GCF_021991635.1 Tepidanaerobacter sp. GT38 | reverse complement strand
AGTTAAGTCCATATAATTGTGTAAAAAGGGAGTTTTAAAAAAGGGTTGAGCCACCCTCACCCCTCTGGTTAGAATTAAATTGACAAACCCAAAAACCTAACTGGAGGGATGAGAAATGGCTCAATATAATATTACCATTGATTCAGAAATTTTGCACCACCTCTTTTTAAAAGGAGCTAAAGATGAAGGGATGGCCAAACTTTTTGAATCAATACTCAATCAAATACTGCAAGCCCAGGCCACCGAGCAAATCAAAGCTGAACCTTATGAAAGAACCGAAGAAAGACAAGCCTACCGTAACGGCTACTATCCGAGAAATTTAGTCACCAGAGTCGGCACCCTTACGTTAAGAGTTCCAAGGCTCCGCAACGGTAAGCTCACTACTGACATCTTTCGCCGTTACCAGAGAAGCGAACAGGCCCTCTTACTGGCATTAATGGAAATGGTGGTTAACGGGGTATCTACCAGGAAAATTGAAGAAATAACTTACGAGCTTTGCGGTACCGAGTTTTCAAAATCTACAATCTCTGAGCTTTGTAAAAACCTTGATCCTATTATTACAACCTGGAATTCAAGGCCCCTTAGAGAAAGAAGCTTCCCCTTTGTCATAGTGGATGCCATGGTCATAAAGGTTAGAGAAGATGGCCGTGTCCGTCAACGGAGCCTTTTAATTGCCGTTGGCGTAAATGAAGAAGGCTACCGGGAAGTATTAGGCCTTATGGTTGGAGACAGCGAATCGGAAGAAAGTTGGAGTGAATTTTTTTCCCGGCTAAAACAAAGGGGCCTACACGGCGTAGATCTGGTAGTTTCCGATCATCACAACGGGCTTATACGGGCTATTCGCCAGTATTTTCAGGGGGCGACCTGGCAGCGCTGCCAAACCCATTTTATGCGTAATATCCTCGATAAAACCCCGAAAGCCTTACAAAAAGAAATTCATGCCAAGGTAAGGGCTATATTCGAAGCACCGGATGCCAAAACAGCAAGAATGCTACTAAATCAGGTGTTAGATGAGTATAGAGCCAAAGCTGCTAAGGCCATGGATGTATTAGAAGAAGGTTTTGAAGATACTATAGCGGTTTTGGAGCTTCCTGAGCGTTATCGAAAAAGACTTCGTACCACCAACAGTTTAGAACGGCTAAATGAAGAAGTTCGCCGGCGTGAGAGGGTAATCAGGATATTTCCCAACCGGGAATCAGCTATCCGCCTAATCGGAGCATTACTTATGGAACAGGACGAAAAATGGGCTTCTGGCAAAAAGTACTTGGATATGGCCGAGTATTTTGAATGGCAGAAAGAAGCCTCTAAAAAATCAAAGGAAAAAGTAATTCAAATAAGATAACCTATCCCCACCGGTAAGTATTCGTATCCGCCGGAGGCCTCTGGTGTCAAGGGCGGCAAAGCCAAGTGATAGTGTATCCTTAACACCTAAAGGGTCGGAGGCGGTATAATAAGCCAAGCGGTGGTGATAGAAACACTTGGTTCTAACTAGAGGGATTTTTACACAAAAAATTGGACTTGATC
>NZ_JAFFJA010000053.1 GCF_021991635.1 Tepidanaerobacter sp. GT38 | reverse complement strand
ATTTTACTATATATTTGTATATTACTTTTAAGCGTTCCTCGATAGCTCAGCGGTAGAGCATTCGGCTGTTAACCGAAGGGTCGCAGGTTCGAATCCTGCTCGAGGAGCCATTTTTATTTCCTGTTTATTTTGAGTGTATAATTATTAGGTGATAATAATTTTTATAAAGGTTGGTGTCGATTTGAAAATATCATTTCATGGGGCTTGTAGAACTGTGACGGGTTCTTGTACTTTAGTAGAAACTGATGATACAAAAATATTAGTTGATTGCGGGATGTTTCAAGGCTCTAAAGATTTAAAAGAACTAAATTACGGTGAGTTTAACTTTTCACCTGCAGAAATTGATTATGTAATTCTTACACATGCTCACATTGATCATAGTGGTTTAATTCCGAAACTAGTTAAGAAGGGTTTTAAGGGAACCGTAATCGCAACAAAGCCAACAACTGATTTATGCTCTATATTGTTGCCAGATAGTGGATATATTCAGGAATTAGAAGTGGAAAGAAAAAATAGAAAGCTTGCTAGGGCAGGGAAACCTTTATTAGAGCCAATATATACCCACTTAGATGCAAAAAGAGCTTTAATGTTTTTTTCTACATTAGATTATAATTTAAAAGTAGATTTAACGCCTACGATTTCAATAAGATTTCAAGATGCGGGCCATATTTTGGGTTCTAGTATTGTTGAAATCTGGGCAAAAGAAAATAATTATGAAACTAAAGTTGTCTTCTCTGGTGATATAGGTAATTTAAATCAACCTATAATACAAGATCCTACTGTAATTGAAGAAACTGATTATTTAGTTATGGAAACAACCTATGGTAACAGGTTACATAAAAATATTGGAGATAAACAAGAACTTTTGTTGCAAATAATCGAATCGACTTTTCTAAGAGGTGGCAATGTAATAATACCAGCTTTTGCTGTTGAAAGAACACAGGATTTATTGTATTATCTTGCACGTTTAGACTTTGAAGGTCGTTTGCCTGATTGTAAGATATATGTTGACAGTCCTTTGGCCATTTCTGCTAATGAAATATTTAAGGTAAGTGTGAAGTATTTTGATGATGAAACAAAGGCTGCTTTTGATAAGATTTGGGAATCACCTGGAATATTGCAAAGAATTGTCATGACTCGTTCTGCTGAAGAATCAAAAAAGTTAAATGAAGTTAGGACTAATGCTATAATTATTTCTGCCAGTGGCATGTGTGATGCAGGTAGGATAAAACATCATTTGAAACACAATTTATGGCGAGAAGAGTCATCAATTGTTTTTGTGGGATATCAAGCTCCCGGGACCCTTGGACGGCAAATTTTAGACGGGAAAAAACAAGTAAGAATACATGGCGAGCAGATTGCAGTAAATGCCCAAATATATAATCTAGATGGGTTTTCCGGCCATGCAGATCAAAAAGCTTTATTGCAATGGTTCGATTCTTTTAAACGAAAACCTAAGGAAGTATTCCTAGTTCATGGTGAACCGGAAGGAATGGAAGTTTTTAAAAATCTTTTATTAGAAAGATACGACTTAGAAGTGCATATGCCAGAGCTCTATCAAACATTTGACTTAAGATATGGCCAAGTAAAAACATATGATATTGAGGGGCCTACCGAAAAGGATATAGCTTATATTTATGCAAATATCATAAACAAGTTAAGTGAACTTTATAAGACAAATTTAGAGCGTCAAGAGATAAAACAACTCTATGAAAAGTTAAAGTCAATTGAAAATGCAATATAAAAATAAAAAGAGTTTTTATTTCTGTAAATATAACGGGCACCAGACGAGGTGCCTTTTTTTATTGTGAATAACGAGGTTCCGGGACCTGATAAAATTTCTGTGGAGTTGTCGGGTGGGTTCTTATTAAGTAATCTCTTTTTTGGGAAAAATAAAATAAACTTACGATTTGAGGAGAAATGACATGAAATATGATGTAGCAATAATTGGGGCAGGGCCCGCAGGGTCTTATTGTGCAAAAAAACTTGCCGAGAAAGGTTTGAAGGTGCTAATTCTTGATAAAAGGAAATTCCCAAGGGATAAAATCTGTGGAGGTCTTATTTCATCTAAAGCATTAAACCTCTTACAAGATGATTACAGCAATGATTATTTATATAATATAGAGTCTAATCCGGTTTATAAAATCACATTAACCTGTGGTCCACATGACATTTTATTAAAGAAAAACCACATTTTAGGAATCATAGTAAGCCGAAAGCAATTTGATGAAGCAATAATAAACATGGCTGTAAATAAAGGAGCACGTTTTATAGACAGTTGTGAATATAGATTTCATATGGATTTAAAAAGTTGTTATGAGATTCATACTACAAAAGGGACTTTCTTTAGCGATTATTTAATTGGTGCAGATGGGGTCTACAGTAAAGTGGCCAGAATATCTAATCTAAGGCAGCGTTTTTCAAAGTGGGAAATGGGTTTTGCTGTATCTTGCAAAATTCCTAAAGAATTAATTGTCGAAAAAGGTGGGGCTGAATTTATTTTTTTAAAAATCTTAGGAGGAATGGGTTGGTCTTTTAGCGGAGAAGATTTCGTGAACTTGGGAGTTGGAGGTTATGCACCGGACAGCAAGAATATTTTGCAAGCTGCTAAAAAGTTGGTAATTGATAGGCTAAAGTACAAAAACACTCCTTTTAAACTTCAGGCGTTTTTTTTACCGGCAGGTGGCAGAAGAAGACAAATCGCAAAAGAAAGGATTTTTCTAGTGGGAGATGCAGCCGGTTTTGTAGATGCTTTTTCAGGTGAAGGAATTTTTTATGCATTAAAAAGCGGAAAAATTGCATCAGAAATAATCGCCCAAAATCAAAGTGGAAAACAATATGAGACAAAATGCTATAATATTTTTCTAAATGAATTTAGATTTTCGGCTCTTATGAGTGTACTTTTAGGAGACAGAAACAAGATTTGTCATAAAGGCGTAAATAAAATTTTTTTAGAGGCTTTTTATAAGATATTAACTACTCCACCTGAAGAAGGTTGTTATAAGAAGTTTATTTACAGCGTTGTCAGACACGGATTAACACCCATTTTTCCGTATTTATGGATACAAAGCTTAATTTTTGCTTAAATAACATCTCAAACCATGGTGGTCGTATATTTAGCTAACAAACATAAAACAGATGAGCAAGTAAATCACAACGGAATATATTAGTTATGAGTAAAATACCACTGATTTCGGCCTTCCTCGGTTTTTGTCAGACTTAAAAAAGGATGCTATAATTTCAACATCTCTTCCTTGGGTTAAGCTCCAATTTGCGGCAAAATACATTTTAAAAGTCGCATTGGGCTTTTACCAATCTCTATCAAGGGTTTGGCAAAAGTAGAGGAGGGAAACAATGCGAAAGAAAATAGCTAAATTCTTATTAGTATTTACGTTCTTTTTGATTGTAACACCAGTAGTCGCTGCAGCTCAATTAGGTGACAGAATGTTAACTATCGGCGATATTGGAGATGATGTTGTTGAATTACAAAGACTGTTAAATGCTCAAGGATTTTGGTGTGGAAATGTAGATGGTATATTTGGCTATATCACGATGGATGCTTTAATTAAATTTCAAAAGGCAAAAAATATAAGAGTTGATGGTATAGTTGGTCCAGAAACTTTACGCGCACTAAATGTCAATACATCATACAGGGGTAGTAGCGGAAGATTTTCTGCTAGGGACATAGAACTCATTGCAAAATTAGTTTATGCAGAGGCGAGAGGTGAGCCCTACTTAGGACAAGTAGCAGTAGCTGCTTCAGTATTAAACAGACTAAAAGATCCTAATTATCCAAACAGCATTCCAGAAATAATCTTTCAAGTTGTTGATGGTTATTATCAATATAGTCCTGTATTAGACGGTCAAATCAATTTAACACCTGATGAAACTGCAAGGAGAGCTGTCCAAGATGCATTAAATGGTATGGACCCAACCGGCGGCGCAACTACTTTTTACAACCCTAGCAAGACAAATGACTATTGGGTAAGAACTAGGCAGTATATGACAACTATTGGGAATCACGTTTTTTCAAAATAAATCATGACCACCCGTAA
>NZ_JAFFJA010000052.1 GCF_021991635.1 Tepidanaerobacter sp. GT38 | reverse complement strand
AGAGTATCGAGCCTAATATATTGGTAATTCATTTTTAGGGTATATAACTTTAAGTGTGGAAAATAAAAAGAGAGATGTTAAAAATCATCTCTCTCTATAACTTCAAGTAATTGTGGAATCAATACTCCGAACCCTTCTTTAAGTCGTGGTTCCGAGTAGTCGAAATCGAATGTGTTATAAAGCATATTACCTATACGCATATACCCGTTATCCTTATCGTATTTAGGTCGTATTGTGGCTTTGGTGCTGAATAGTATCTTTGCCCTTAATACCTCAAAAGAGTAACCCCTTCCATGCTTTTCAATATCTTTTATTATGTTGTTTATACTCTCTGTGAAAGCATTGGTTACAAAGTGGTCAAAATAGTTAAATACCTCCGTATGCCAATTATCAATAATTGAAGCAACTTCCAGGAATGGCTTCATATCACAAGGAATAGAAGATTTCCACTCTTTATAATAGGTTATAGCCTGTTCTTTGGTTTCACATAGGTACATATCTCTTAATCCCTCTTTGATATAGTAGGCTACACGAAGTGTGGGGAACATCGTAAACCAAATATCACGATTAAGCCTATCCGCAGGAATTAAATCTTCTTTGTTCCTTAGTAGCACATATCTATCACGCATTAGTTGTTTCCGCTGTTGAGGTGTTAGAGTTTCCCTAAAGGACTTTCTTACGGAATCTAAAGCCTTATTAGCATATTGCACCACATGGTACTTATCAATTACTATATGTGCTTTAGGTATTGTTTCAATGATAGATTCTTTGTAAGGCTTCCACATATCCATTGTAACAACTTCAACCTTGTGCAAATCAGGTACTTTAGACAAGAACTTGATAACATCTTTCTTACTACGATTTGGCAACATATCAAGTATTTTAAGTTTCTCTATATCAGTGAATATACACCTCATTTTCTTGTTTAAATGCACCTCATCTATTCCTAACACACGAGGGGTTTCGAAAATCATTGCTCGTTCTTGCTCTTCTACATACTCACTGAAAATGCGTTTGACTGTGGAAGATGAGATGGCATAAATCTCTCCAATCTTTTTAAATGGCTCTTTTAGTGACAATTCTTTGATATGTTCTTTGAGACGTAGAGTAATTTTATCCCTATCATCAATTGAATAAAACTTCTCTGTGAAAGTCTTGCCACATTGTTTACATTTGTAACGATTTCCTTTTACAACTATGCCAACACGTTGATTAAACATGTTTAAATCTCTCACAAAGCGTTCCATAGGTGCATGTTTATAGCAATCCTCATTACCACATTCAGGGCAAGATACAATAGGCTTGATGGCTTCTACAGTAAATTTTAAATCCTTTTGTTCGTTTTCTTCTACTTTAAGCACTCTAAATTCTGGCAGATTAAGTTGATTCATGAAGGCCTCCTATTCATCTGTAATCTCACTTACAAACTCTTTTGATGTATCATCACAAAGGCACGTTGCGGTGAGATTTAGATAATAGTGTTCGCCATAACATTTAGATTGGGCTTTGTATTTATGTCTTGCAATTTCGATAGCCCTATCTTCATTTTCTGCAATAACGAAGCATTTAACAACACCGAAGCCTACATAACCATTATTTACTTCGAATAACTTCATAATAATTAGCCACTCCTAATAATCATTGTGTGGGCAGGGATTTGCACCCTGCATGAGGAGTTCAGTTCCTTTTTTCATGCGTGGGACTCCTCTAGTGTACGAACTCTAGCGTCTACCTATTCCGCCACCACACAATAAATAATATATTACAGGCAAATAGAGGACGATGACTTCATTTAGTATTACTGGATGTAACACTAAACTACTTGCGGTGTTTGGACAATTTAGGAACCACCTACAGTTTCGGTCGGTGATTTTAAACCCTGTACCCACTACTAACTGAATTAGTCCCCTCCAGCAGGTCGATAGTCTTTAAAGCATTTATTGCTCCCTATCGCTTAATAGTAGCACCGTTATATCCCGTATTTGCCTATGAATATTATACCACAGTTAAAGTTATATTGTCCACACTTAAAGTTATTTTGAGAGATAAAATTTTATTTAATTTTCAAGGTTCAAAAAATCATTATTCCACAGTTAAAGTTTCAATGCTTGACACACAAAATTGCCTATTATACAATAACTTTATGCAAAAAGGAGGGAAAACAATGAGTTCATTCATGGC
>NZ_JAFFJA010000051.1 GCF_021991635.1 Tepidanaerobacter sp. GT38 | reverse complement strand
TAAAAATACTTGACGCGATCGCTAGCATCTATCTTAGTTGACAATTAACACCTGAAGTTTTATAATATTAATAAATAATATGCGGAAGTAGCTCAGTGGTAGAGCATCGGCTTCCCAAGCCGAGGGTCGCGGGTTCGAATCCCGTTTTCCGCTCCATATGAAAAAGCATCCGACATTCAAATAATGTCGGATTTTTTTATTGTAAAAGTTTTATGGTGAATGAACTCAAACAGAAAAAAATGTAAAATAAAAGTGCAAGTACAAACAAGAATAAAACCTAAAAGAGATAAATACATTAAAGTATGCACGGTTTCTAAAAACCCAGAAAGGGGAAGGAGTAGGTTGAAAAAACGGAAATTTATCATCATACTGGGTTTTTTATTTATGGCAGCTGTTTTGAGTTCTTCTTTTTTTAAAAAGGCATATAAAGATGATGCAGTCAAATATGCTGAGAAAATAATGAAGACCTGTCCGCATTATAATATTGACGTAACCTTTAATCCTGAAACCAAAAGTATTGCTGCCTTTCAAGAAGTAACTGTTGTCAATAATGAGGTAGACCCGTTTAAAGTCCTGTACTTTCACCTTTACCCTAATGCATTTAAGACATCAGATACGGTTCCCTTTCCCAGGGAAGATATGAGCAGAGCATACCCGGAAGGTTTTGTACCAGGCTTTATAAATATAAAAAAGGTTCTTGTGGAATCAGCTGAAGCAGACTACGAAATAGAGGACACAATTTTGAAGATAAATTTGAATGAACCTTTAAAACCTAAGCAGAAGCTCACTTTGACCTTTGAATTTGAAGTCCAGCTCCCTCCTTCTTGCGGCAGATTTGGCTATGGAAAAAACACTTTTAATATAGCCAATTGGTATCCTATATTAGCGGTGTATGATGAAAAAGGCTGGCACGTGGAGCCTTATTATGCTATAGGAGATCCATTTTATAGCGAAGTAGGACTTTACCAGGTGAATATAAAAGCCCCAAAAGGTTATACCATTGCGGCAAGCGGTAGTCTAAGGCAAAAGCGGGAAGAAGGTGGCAAGACTATTTGGAGTTTTAGCACAGACCTTGTCAGAGATTTTGCATGGATAGCCAGTTTAAATTTTGAAACTGCCGAGGCAAATGTTGGGAAAACCAAAGTTACTTCTTATTACATCAAGGGCAAAGAAGAGTATGGTCGGGAAGCTCTAGAGTTTGGCAAAAAGGCTATATCCTGCTTTAGTGAGCACTTCGGAGAGTATCCTTATGACGATTATAATATTGTAGCTGCGGACTTTTATATTGGCGGCATGGAATATCCGAATCTAGTAATAATAGGTGATGAATTTTATTGCCAAGGAGAGTTTCTTGAGTACGTAGTGGTCCATGAGACAGCTCACCAATGGTGGTATGGTCTTGTAGGTAACAATCAGATAGAAGAAGCATGGCTTGATGAGGCTTTGACCGAGTATTCAACCCTTTTCTATTATGAACATTATTATGGCAAAAAGGTAGGACAAAGTATTTACGAAAAGTTCATTTTGAATCCATATAGGCTATACGAAGCGTCAACCGCACCAGGGCCTATCTTAAGGCACCTATCGGAATATAAAGATTGGGGAGATTACAGCGCTACAGTATACTACAGAGGTGCTATAATGTTAAAGGATTTGGAAAGTCGTTTAAGCAGGCACAAATTTCATGAAGCCATTCGGTATTATTTTAAACAAAATCTTTATAAAAACGCCACGGGTGAAGATTTTATAAAAGCTTTAAATCATGTTACAGGTACAGACTGGACCGATTATGTATATGATTGGCTAAAGACAAATGCGCTACTAGATAAAACAGCGTAAGTATGATAAATTTATCTTGTGACATTAAATAAAAAATCAGGTGTAAGACATGAATAACCATAACCGCGGCTTGCTGCTTGTCAGCATAGGTACCATCTTTTTAAGTACAAGTCCAATTCTCACCCGATGGGTTGCAGATCTCCCTGCAGGAGAGATAGCTTTTTTCAGGATGCTTTTAGGATCCATGTTCATATTTATTATATCAAAAGTCACAGGAACCGGGATTTGGCTTAAGACCAAAGATATGCCTAAGTTTTTGCTTTATGGTCTGATAACTGCCCTTCATTTTCTGCTGTATATAGCCTCACTAATGTATACTTCTATTGCCCATTCTCTAAGTCTCGTCTACACTGCACCTATCATGATTGCTGTTTTAACGGCACTGTTTTTCAAGGAGCCTATACCTCGACATAAATATTTAGGTATATTTATGGTAATTTTGGGAATTATTATCTTAGCGGGTTTTGAACCCATGCTGACCAAAGAGATGATATTGGGAGATGTTATGGCTATAGGCTCTGCGTTATGCCTTGCACTGTATTCTATTGCTGGACGCAGGGAGCGGGACAATTATCCACTTTTTCAGTATGTATTTTGGGTTTATTTTCTGGCAGCGATTTTTTTACTGCCGGTAGCTTTAAAGAATTTTTCGCTGCCTACGCCCAAAAACTTTGCAATTTTGCTGCTGATAGCCCTTTTGCCTACTACTTTAGGTCACACTCTTTACAATGCAGGGTTGCGGTATGTTCATCCTGCTTATGCCAATTTGATTATGACCCAGGAAATTACTTCAGGAATTCTTTTAGGATATTTTCTGTTGGGTGAAGTGCCGAGCAAAAACTCTATAATGGGTGTAATAATTATGTTAATTGGACTTTGGCAAGTTTTACATGCTAGAAGATTGGACAAAAATCAAACTTTAGGAAGGAAAACCTAAATTTACATAGAATATAATATAGTATATTACAATTTTGTTACAAAAAAATTTCACGAAGCATAAATGTTTATTTAGCTATATAAAAAATTTCAGGTTAGACCTCGCGCGTAAACTTGCATATAAAAATGAAAGGAGTGGGGGGATGGAAAAACCTAATCTAAAGGGGCTGTACGAAAAAATACATGAAAAGATGCAGAGCGATAAAAAGCTAAAAACTATTGCAATTTCAGGCCTATGCCTGTTTATAGTTTTAGCAGCTGTGATGTTCGTTTACAGTCGTTCGGTGTTGGAAGTAAGCGTAAACGGTCAAACTATCGGATATGTAAAAAATCATGAAAAGTTTTTGGAGATAAAAAAAGGGTTAAAAGCACGATTTAAAGATAAACTTAGTGCAGACGTGCAGTTTGTTCAGGAAATAAAGGCTACACCAGTTAGGGCATTTGGCCATAAGCTGGACTTAGAAGATGACATAATAGAAAAGCTTGAAAAAACACTAACCTGCAAGCTTAAAGCTGTAGCCATAAACATAGATGGTAAAGAAGTTGCAATGGTAAAAGATAAAGCAACAGCGGAAAAAGTACTGGACCAGGTAAAACAACATTACATCAGTCAGACGCCTGGAGAGTTAATAAAATTAGAGGTAGCAGAAAAAGTCAAGTTGGTAGAGAGATATGTTTATGCAAAGGATATTATAAGTGCTGAAGCCGCAGTAGACCTTATTCTAAAGGGCGGCGTAGAAACCAGGACCTATGAGGTGGTTGAAGGCGATAGTCTCTGGACAATTTCGCGAAGGGAGAATATACCCCTTGAGGAATTAATAAAAGCCAATCCTCAGCTAAAATCTGAACATGAGTTGGCTATAGGGGATATAATAAATCTAACCGAAGTTAAACCCTTGTTAAATGTTTCTATACTTAAAAAGGTTACTTATGAGGAATCTATACCGTTTGAAACCGAGACTATCAAAGACAATTCCATGTGGACATGGGACCAAAAGGTAAAACAGGAAGGACAAAAAGGAGTCAAGGAAGTAACAGCTGAAGTATTATTTGCCAACGGCATTAAGGTGTCAGAACAAGTTATAGGAGAAAAAGTAATTAAAGAACCCGTAAAGCGCATAGTAGCTAAAGGAACTAAAGCTGAAGTGGCGTTTCGTGGAAATGGAAGATTTGCTTGGCCTATTGTTGGTACAATAACTTCACCATATGGCTATCGAGGCAGAGAATTTCACTCGGGTATTGATATTGCCCAAAGTAAAGGTGCACCGGTTCGAGCTTCAAATAGCGGCACTGTCACTTTTGCAGGTTGGCGAGGTGGATACGGCAACCTGGTTATAATAAACCACGGCGGCGGCATCGAGACTTACTATGCCCACAACAGTGCCATAACTGTTTCGGTAGGTCAAAAAGTAGAAAAGGGTCAACAGATAGCCAAGGTAGGTTCAACCGGCAGGTCTACTGGAAACCATGTACACTTTGAAATTCGCATAAACGGAAGCCCTGTAAATCCTCTAAATTATTTATAAGAATACTCTTTCATAAAATCGAGTATAATTTCTTAATTACAGAGGGGTTGCTCGTAGCAACCCCTTTAATAATGCCATGAATCTATAGAAATTTTGCCAGTACCGATTTAAGATCGGGCTGACCAATCTCCTGCAGCTCGTATTTTATCCTGATTATGGGCTTATTTGGCTTTATGACCCGGGTTATATCTATAGGCGTGCCGGATAGCACCACATCGCAGTCTATGCGGTTTATGGTTTCTTCTAATTCTTTCATCTGCTCCTTGCCGTAGCCCATGGCAGGTAAAATTTTATCTAAATGGGGATATTTTTCGTAAGTTTCTTTTATGCTTCCTACTGCATAAGGCTTAGCATCAACAATAGCTGCTGCACCGAACTTTTTAGCTGCCACAAAGGCTGCTCCAAATCCCATGCCGCCGTGCGTTAATGTTGGACCATCTTCGATGATGAGCACGCGCTTGCCCTTTATCATATCCGGCTGCTTAACGCTAATAGGTGAGGCCGCTTCTATAACTTGGGCAGTTGGATTTACCTTTTCAATATTTTGTCTGACGATATTTATATCCGCTGGATTGGCTGAATCTATTTTATTGATGATTATTACATCAGCCATTTTTAAATTGGTTTCCCCAGGGTGATAAAGTACTTCGTGGCCCGGACGAAGGGGATCAGCTAGAACTATGGAAAGATCAGTGTGGTAAAATGGAAAGTCATTGTTTCCACCGTCCCATATGATCACATCTGCCTCTTTTTCCGCTTCCCTTAAGATCACTTCATAATCGACGCCTGCATAAACTACGATGCCGTTATCGATATGAGGCTCATACTCTTCTCGCTCTTCTATGGTGCACTGGTGCAAATCTAAATCTTCATATGTAGCAAAACGCTGGCATACCTGTTTGCTCAAGTCGCCATAGGGCATGGGATGGCGTATTGCCACGACTTTTTTGCCATTCTGTTTAAAATATTTGCAAACAGCACGGGTAGTTTGGCTTTTGCCCACGCCGGTTCTGGTGGCGCATACCGAAATGACAGGCTTAGATGATTTGATTGAAGTATTTTTTGGCCCCATCAGGCGGAAATCGGCGCCTGCTGCGAGGGCAGTTGAGGCTTTATGCATCACATCTTCGTGGGATATATCACTGTAGGCAAAGACTACTTGCTGCACGTTGTGCTCTTTAATTAAGTCAACTAGCATATCTTCGGTATAAATGGGTATTCCTTCAGGATATAACTTGCCTGCCAGAATGGCAGGATATTTTCTCCCTTCTATATTTGGTATCTGCGTTGCAGTAAAGGCCACTACTTCGTAAAGCTCGTTGTCTCTAAAATAGGTATTAAATACGTGAAAATCCCTTCCTGCAGCACCCATAATTATAGTTTTTATCTTCACATTAAAACCCCCTCTGTTATTTTAATTCGGTGTAAAAACACGTTGATTTAATTACGGCGCCAAATCTTTTAAAAATATTATACACTTATGTTATAAAAATGCAAGATTAATGCATAAATATTCATAAATTAAATAAAAAAATTTTACAATACGGAGCAAGTATCAAAAAAAGACTATGGGATTTAAGTTTATACGAACTTGCCAATTAAATTTACTATAAATGCAGCCAGACCTGCTGCTACCAAAGGACCTACAGGTATTCCGCCGAAAAATGCAGTACCTATAATGGTCCCAAAAAGCAGTCCTATCATCACTTCAGGGCTATTTTTCATGAGCTCTACCCCGTCTTTTGCCATTACTGAGGACAGAATGCCGATAATAAAGGATATACAGCCCATTGAAGTAAAAAGGCTTTTGTAGAGATCCTGTATCATGATAGAGCCCTGGGAAAAAGGCATCATAACTCCAATTACTAATAAAATCACGCCTACATCCAGTATGATTTTTTGAGCAGAAGGAGATGAAGGCATTAACTTTAAGAAGGAAAAGGTTAAGAGCACACCGGCAGATATATATATCAATCGATTTTTGCTCAATAAACCCAGAACGAAAATTAAGAAAATCAAAGAATAGGATTTCAAATTACACCCTCCAAAATCGTAAAGCTTTACTAAAACTTATTAAAAGATAAGAAAAAAAATTCACAACTTCTAGTCTAAAAAAATACTATGAAAAGAGATTTACTTTTTGGAGGGTGATGGGATGTTTTGTATCAAAAAACAAAAAGTTGTTGCTGTGCTTGTTGTGGCTCTTGTAATAGCCCTTATTCTTTCGGGATGCGGGCAAAAAAATGTAAAAGAACCCCAGGCAATGGCAAGTACGAATGAAGAACTAATGACTATTCGAGTAGCAAAACAATTCGGCCTAGTATATGCACCACTAATGGTGGCAGAGAAAATTGACTTTTTTTCCAAATACGGCCTCAAGGTAGAATGGGTGACACTGGGTTCCGGTGGGGCTGTAAGAGAAGCCATGGCTTCAGATGAACTTGATGCTGCGTTTATGGGAATACCGCCTTATCTCATAGGGTGGGATAAGGGACTGCCGGCAAAGATTGCGGCAGGATACTGTGTTATACCTGTATCACTGGTCACATATGATGACAATATTAATAAGCTGGAAGATATCAAACCAGAACATAAAATAGCGGTGCCCTCACCTGGCAGCATCCAGCATATATTGCTTTCTATGGCTTTGGAGAAGCAGTTGGGGAACCCAAATGCCCTAGATGATAATTTAGTGGCACTGCCGCATCCGGATGGAGCCCAGGCCATGCTTGCCAAAAAGGACATTGTGGCTCACTTTACTACACCACCATATCTCTTTGAAGAGCTGGAACAGCCCGGTTATAAGGTCATCCTTGACGGATTTGACGCCTTTGGACAGGATTTCAATTTCAATGTGGCGCTTGTGACAGAGAATTACCATGACAACAATCCTAAAGGTTATGCGGCATTTGTACAAGGGTTAAATGAAGCCATGAATTGGGTAAATGAAAATAAGGAAAAGACCGCAGAACTTTTGGCACCGGAGTTTAACATTGAAAAGGAAAAACTGCTAAAGTATCTAACTGCCGAAGGAGTAAACTTTACTACGGCTCCATATGGACTCATGGGCTTTGCAGACTTTATGAAAAAGGCCGGCTATATCTCAAAAGTGCCCGAGAGTCTGTCTGACATAGCCTGGGAAAATATTTTGGCTCAGGTAGGAAAACGAGAAGGAGGCCCTTGCATACTTGAAAATATACAGTGGTCAAAGTAGGAGGAGATTAATTTGCGTGACTTTATATCAAAAATAGCTTTTCTACTGGTTGTAGCCATTGTATGGGAGCTGATTCGGTTGACCGGGAGATACCCTGAACTGCTTTTCCCCGGCATAGGCAGCATAGCGAGAACTTTTTGGATGGAAAGAGCGGATTTGTTAGACAAGACTTTGTTCTCACTAAGAATAATCGGTATAGGCCTTTTGATGGCGATTAGCCTTGCCATGCTGGCCACAATTATATCCATGAGCGGTAAAGTTTTTGCCGAAATTGTCTCTAACCTAATGGCAATAATGCATCCCTTGCCCGGTATTGCCATCCTTCCTGTTGCAATTTTATGGTTTGGTATAGGCGTAAGGGCAATATTATTTGTAATAGTGTTTTCTGCCCTATGGCCACTGATAAATCACTTTTATACTGGATTTCGCTCAATACCGGTAAATCAGCTGGAAGTAGGAAAGAATCTAGGGCTCGTTGGTTGGGAACTGGCCCTAAAAGTCATGCTGCCGGCTTCTTTTCCTTACATCTTAAGCGGTCTTAGGACCGGATGGGCCAGGGCTTGGCAAGCTTCAGTGGCAGCGGAGCTGGTCTTTGGCGCAGCCGGCGGGCAGGGAGGGTTAGGCTGGCACCTGTATAAGAAGCGGTTTATGATGGAGACTCCTGGCGTGTTTGCCGGTATGCTGATCATAGTGCTAATTGGTATAGCTGTCGAATACTTAATTTTTGCCGGTATTGAAAACAGAACCGTTCGAAAATGGAAGACTATCATAAATTAAGGGGGCAGCTGCATTGAACAATCTGCTGACTGTATCAAACATAACTAAGGTATATGAATCCGGCAAAAGAAAAGTGGTTGGGATACAAGATATAAGTTTTTGCGTCGAAGAAGGCGAATTTGTCAGTGTAATAGGGCCATCGGGCTGTGGTAAATCAACTTTACTGAGATGTATAGCAGGTTTTGAAAAAATAAATAGCGGCGATATCTGTTTGGATGGGCACAAAGTGAGAAGGCCAGAACCCAGCCGTTTTATGGTATTTCAAGGGCTAGACCAACTTTTCCCGTGGCTTACGCTGAAAGAAAACATTATTTTTGCTATGAAAGCAGTGGATAAAAGCCAGGGCAGCTTCGAAAAAAAAGCCGATTATTATTTGGAACTAGTAGGCCTTGAAGGATTTGGCAACTTTTATGGATATCAACTTTCAGGGGGCATGAAACAGAGGGCTGCGATTGCCCGTGCCCTTTCGGTAAGGCCAAAACTGTTGCTCATGGACGAACCTTTTGGAAGCCTAGATGCTTTTACTCGCAGGGCTATACATCAGATGTTATTAAATGTATGGCAAAAAACAGGGGTTACTATCATATTTGTCACTCATGATATGGAGGAGGCCATAGATCTCTCAGATAAAATCCTGGTTTTTGCTAAAGGGCGGCTAAAAGGCTTAATAGAAAATCCCCTTCCCCGTCCGCGGGAAAGGGATGCCACCGCTTACCGAAGTTTTCTTTTGAAGCTCAGCAGCTTTTTAGAAGAAGAAACAACTGGATTTCTAGATTCGGAGGCACTTTCTGCTGTAGAAGCAAAGCTTGCCTTTTGAGAAGTTTCCTGCTTTAGGATTTTATCAATGTTTATAAAAACTATTGATGCTATAAGAGATAAAATTGGTGCGATACTCATTACAGCAACAGTGGGGACAATGCCATATTTTTCGGATAAGCCGTAGAGAGGGGGGCCTATAGCCACTCCAAAGAACCGAAGACTTCCGTAAAGGCAGGTGATGATTCCGCGCCGCTTAGTGCTGCAGGATCCTGTAACCAATGTATTGACCGGGGTCATCACCAGTCCCACTCCTGCTCCTAACAGGACTAGAGACGCAAATTTTGGCCACATACCTTTAAGCAGTAAAAATAAGCCCTGACCTGATATGATAAAAACAAGTCCTGTTATTACGAAAAGCTTTAGACCCTTGTTTTTTGCCTTTTCAAGTATGATTCCAAGGACAAAAGAAAGGGTTGCCATAACAAAAACCGGACCGGCCATTACAAGGCCTTTTTTTATGCCCAAAATTCCGAAGTCTTTTTCTAAAATATCTGAATACAAAGAGGAAATTCCGAAGAGAGAAAATAATGCCACCATACCAGCAAAAAAGCTTGCTAAAAGACCTGAAACTTTATTTTTAAATATTTCCTTTACTGCATCAACATAATTTTTAAAAGACTGCTTTTTAAATTCCGTTTCTTCTTTAACGAGAAACCAGATGGCAAGACCGATGGGGATAGCTAGAAATCCATAGGCGAAAAAAGGAAAATACCAGGATATTAGGGCAAAACCTGCCCCTAATATAGGGCTTATTACTTTGCCTAAGCCGTTGGAAGCCTCCAAAAGCCCCAGTGCCAATACTCTTTCTTGGGTTTTAAAAATATCCCCGGCCATGGCCATAGCCAGCTGATATGTTCCGCCAGCACCAATGCCCTGGATTATTCTGCCTGCCATAATGCCCCAAAAGGGCTTTTCTAAAACCATGGAAGCAATTCCAGCCAAAATACCACCGGTGCCGTACACAATAAGTGCCGGTGCCATGACCTTCTTTCGACCGATTTGGTCCGATAAAATTCCCGCCAAAGGTATTACAATACCTGCCGGAATTGAAAAGGCAGTGACCATGAGCCCTACCCGAAACTGATTGATATCTACTGCCTTTTTAATTTTAGGCAGGACAGGTATTAGCATAGAATTGCCCAGCACCATAATAAAAGGCACCAGGCATAACAAAAACACCTGGATTTTTGTTTTCTTCTTCATCATTACCTCTCCTTTTCCCGCATATATTTAAATTGCCCTGTTTGGTTACGAGATATTCAAAGGCAAAGTCGGGTTATATAAATTTATGAGTAGTTAAGATGAAACGGCAAAAGCACCTTTTAAGCAAGGCAGTCGTTGTTCTTAATTTTGGCACAAACGGATAAGATGCAGCGTGCAGGTTGAAGCCTTGGGCACTCGGCAGGATGCCGAATTGTCCGTGAACTGTGCAGTGCAGAGCCAAATTTTAGAACAACAGGTCTTGATTTTAAGGTGATGTGCCGTCATCTTTAACGAAAGATATTGCCTTAATGAGCCATTGTGAATAGGGAGGTATTTTGATGGATCCTATTTTAACTTCCATGGCGATTATGCGATTTATTTCATCGGCAATTGAACTTGTGGCGGCTCTTCTTTTTTTAAAAAGCAAAAGCGTGGAAAAAGCTATTAGAATAAATGCCGCTCTCGGTCTAATAGGGCCTTTAATTTTTTTGGGAGTAAGTTTATTGGGAATTACGGGCCTCTCTGGGAAAGTAAGTTTAACAAAACTTATCATCATATTCACAGGTGTAATATTGGTATTGATCGGAACATCTGCCGGGTAAAGATGGATTGTCGACTTTTAGGGGATAGTGTTTGAAAACTTGGTCTATGCGTGAAAGCCATTTAAAGAAATATGGGAAGAAGATAAATTAATTTTCCGTGTATTGTCGATAAAAATAGTATTTTGTAACATAAATGTAATATAATTGCAATATTTTCTTAATAATAATCATTTATAATAAGATTACAGCAGTCAGCAACAACAACAAAACGATCCCCCCTTTTAAAATGCGGCGAACGCCGCTTTTTTCTTATGCTAAAAATAAAGGGTTTTATATTCTACATGATTTACCAATGAAAGTTTTGTGGAAGTTTAATATAATGTTAGAAGGGGGGAGGGGAAATCAATGAATACAAAACGGCTAATTGCAATTATACTCCTGTGTATGATAATTATGGCGGGAGTTTATTATTTTTATGAGGCGCTGACTGTATTGGCCTTTAAGCTAAAAGGCTTTGATTGTATAAATACACCTCACTTTATTATACTCTTTAAGCCAGAAAGTCGAGAGAGCATTTCGGTTGTAGCAAATGCTGCAGAAAAGGCTTATGAGATACTGGGAAAGGATTTTGACTATTATCCCGAAGGCAAAACGCCAATTGTAGTGTTTCCAGATAGAGTAAGCCTTCAAGCTGCTTTTAACTGGCCTCATGATGAAAATACTCAAGGGGTCTACTTTCGTGGTATTATTTATGTCCAATCCCCAGATGTTTGGATAGATGAAACTGAGGATATGGAAAGCATATTTTTTGAAAAAGGCCCCATGGTTCACGAGTATACCCACCTTGTGGTAGATGCGCTCACTTCGGGCAATTACCCCCGCTGGTTTACCGAAGGTGTGGCTCAGTATGTGGAAAGGCGTGTAACCGGTTATACATTAAGTGAGGACTTTGATGTTGCAGAAAATCAAGTCTACACTTATAAAGATATTATGTACAATTTTGACGGTTTAAAAGATGTGCCTAGTGCTTATTTAGGTGCTTTAGAGATGACAGATTTATTAGTTGAAGATGGAGGAATAGAGGAGCTTAAGAGAATAATGCAGCTCCTTAAAGAGGGCGATTCAGCAAATAGAATATTTCTTCAAAAAGCCGCATTAGTTCAAGCAGAAGGAAAAAGTCAACTTGTGCCGAATATAACAACTAATGGGGGTGTTGTTTTTGAATGAGAAGATTTTAGTAGTCGATGATGAAAAGCCCATCGTGGATATTCTCAAGTACAACCTTTCCAAGGAAGGCTATAATGTATTGGCGGCTTATGATGGTGATGAGGCGGTAAAGATAGGATTAAAAGAAAACCCCGATTTAATCCTTTTAGATATAATGCTTCCCAAGCAGGACGGTTTTTCAGTTTGTAAAAAACTGAGGGAGAAGATTACAAGTCCCATTATTATGTTAACTGCAAGAGGCGAAGAAGTAGATAAGGTTCTGGGCCTTGAACTTGGAGCTGATGACTATATTACAAAACCATTTAGCATGAGGGAGCTGATTGCCCGAGTAAAGGCTAATTTAAGGCGGGTGGCCATTTCCGGTCCTCAAGACGATGAAGAAATCATAAAGCTGGGAGATTTAGAATTAGATTTTAAAAGCTATGTAGTAAGAAAAAAAGGTAAACCCTTAGACCTTACTTTTCGGGAATATGAGCTGATTAGATATCTGGCCACTCAAGCGGGTCAAGTTTTTACGCGGGAAAAGCTCCTGGAGGAAGTTTGGGGTTATGAGTATTACGGAGATATTCGCACAGTAGACGTGACAATAAGGCGCCTTCGGGAGAAAGTGGAAGACGATGCTGCCAACCCCGAATATATCCTCACCAAACGGGGTGTAGGTTATTATTTTAGAAAACCATAGGTGGTCTCCAATGTTCAAGAGCATCCAGTGGAAACTGGTCGTTATATATATCATGCTGATTCTACTGGCCATGGAATTGGTTAGTATCTTTTTGGTTCAATCCCTGGAGAAGTATCATATCCAAACCCTTTCGAATACATTAGATGGAAAAGCTCAGCTGATCTCCGGCTATATAATAAGGCATCTAAGCCCTGTTCCCAGATCTGAGGAAATCAGCGATGTAATTAAGGGCTTTGGCCATGAAATGGGCATTGCCATTTTGGACGGCTCCGCCAGTGTTATTACATCCACTGACGACACCCGATTCCAAAAGGGCATGAAACTTTTGACTCCTGAGGTAACTCAAGCAACGTTCGGCACTGCAGCAAAGGACACGCGCATAGATTCCAAAATCAAAATTCCTTATATGTACTATGCATATCCTGTAAAAGACGGTGATTCGGTAATCGGCATCATTTACTTGATGTCGTCCATGAAGAGCATCTATGATACCATTTCCAGCACAAAAAAAATCTTGCTTACGGCTACCCTTTTAAGTCTAGTGGTAACAGGTGTATTGGGATTTGCCCTTTCAAAGACCATAACAGGCCCCATTCAGGAAGTTACGAAAAAAGCTGCGTCTCTTGCCCGGGGAGATTTTGATCAGAAAATAGAAGTAAAATCCGATGATGAAATTGGCAAACTGACCCATATGTTTAACTTTTTAACTATGCGCCTTAAAGAGACCATGGAAGAAATATCCGATGAAAAGGAAAAATTAGAAGCAATTCTCATTAACATGGCTGACGGTGTCATAGCCTTAAACGATGAGGGCACGGTTATACACATAAACCCGGTGGCGAGACAGATGCTGGCTCTTGATGATATTACCGGTAAAAATTTTGCACAGGAACTTGAAAAATTATTAAATATAGACATGAAACAACTCCTTAGCCAAGACTCTGACAGCAGTGAAACCCTTATAAAAACTGATGCTGCCATATTAAAGTGCATTTATGCTCCGCTAAAGCGTAAAAATCGAATATTGGGGCATATTCTGGTATTTCAAGATATAACAAAACAGCATCGGCTGGAGACTATGCGGAAGGAATTTGTAGCCAATGTTTCCCACGAACTTCGAACTCCCCTTACGACCATAAAGAGTTATGCCGAAACTTTACTTGACGGTGCTCTGGAGGAAAAAGAGCTCTCACGCCAATTTACGAGTGTAATAAATAATGAGGCAGATCGAATGACTCGTTTAGTTAACAACTTACTGGAGCTTTCTCGCCTGGACAATCGCGAAACTCAGTGGGATTTAAAACCTATTGATCCTGTAACTATACTAAATGAAGTTCTTACAAAAATGAGGGTAAATATTCAGCGAAAAGGTCAAATACTAGAAGTAAGGGTGCCGGAAAGATCACCGGAAGTTTTAGTGGATAAGGACAAAATTGAGCAGGTATTTCAAAACATCTTAAGCAATGCTAATAAATACACGCCTAAAGGTGGCAAAATATCAGTAGAATTAAGTTATGACGACAAAACGGTAAGCATTGCATTTAAAGATACGGGTATCGGAATACCAAAAGAAGATTTGCCGCGAATTTTTGAAAGATTTTACCGAGTAGACAAAACCAGGTCTAGAGAAATGGGAGGAACTGGTCTTGGTCTGTCAATTGCTCAAGAGATAGTACAGGCTCATAATGGTGAAATTCAAATTGAAAGTGAGCCAGGTGTGGGGACCTGTGTGACTGTGCGCCTTTTAACCATAGCTCAAGAGCTTGTGAAGCGAAATGAAATGTAATTTGTTTTTAACCCACTTGTAACACATCTGTAACAATATTGATTTAAACTTAGGGTAAACAGGGAAGATAAAGCCGGTATTTATGCCTTTTTATTTCCAGAAAGGAAGATTACCATGAGGAGAATATTGACAGCCTTACTGATTGCCGTATCCCTTTTAATTGTTTTTTCTCCTTCGGTTATGGCATCAGAAGTAAAAAATTTTATAAAGTTAAATGAGCCCAGAGACAATTTTATGACGTCTTCCAATAGGATTTTAATTGCCGGCGAAACTGTTCCAGAGGCAAGTGTCATAGTACTGGTAAATGGACGCCAGGAGGGCAAAGAGCTTTCAATTGGAGCAGCAGGCATTTTTATGACACAAGTGCCTGTATCTTCAAAAGAGAATATAATTACAGTGAAGGCTTCTTTTCCCTCGGGTAGTACTGAAACAGTTACACGCAGAGTATACCTACTTGAAAATGAATCAAAGCTACCGGAACTTACTTCCCTAATACAGACTCTTAAATCATTTTTAATTCTTAAATAAAAGGCGGTGCTGCCATTTGTCCAGAGATTCTGTCTTAGGTTGGACTCTAATTGTGCTGGTAGTCATCAGCCTTTTTCTTTCTTTTACAATATGGTCCCAAGTTCCGGGAAATTTTTCTGTTTTAAAAATGGCATATGAGGACAATAAAGTTGACCCTACCCTGCTAGTAAAGCCGGAAAAAATCTTAGTTTACTTAGGCAACTCTTTTCATACAATATTAAAGCCAACTTCTCCTTTTTATGATAAGAGCTGGAGCATATCAAAAGAACTTTTAAGTGCCCATTCAAATGCTAGCCCGGAGCTGGTGGGGAAGATAAGCAGAGATAATTTTATGCGGATAAAAGGCTTGGAAGTATTTTTTCCTACACCTCTTCCCGCTAATTTACTAAAGCAGCTTTTTAATATAGAGGGCGGTGATTTTTCTCTTTTGGACGGAAAGCTGATTGATTCATTTATACTAGTTGATGATGGTCAACTTTCAGTATACTTAGTGGACAGCGAGAAATCCCTGTATAAAATTGGAAAAGATTCAAAGCGGAATTTAAACAGTATCATTAAAGAAATAGAAGAATCAAATCCTCCCCTTTACGCGGGACTTACTGCAGACGTCAATCTTAAAGTAGTTGGTGACGTTTATGTATCTCTTGCGCCATACGAACTGCCGATGTATTCCTTGAAAGAGGAACAGATTCAAGAGGAACAAATTGCATCTAAATTTTTTCCAGACTTTTCAATAACCAGGAGAATCCAGGAAAGAGACGGCACCGTAATATATACGGATGGTCAACAAGGTCTCAGGTTTTATGGCAGCGGTGCCTTCGAGTATAACATGCCCGTGCCTAAGGAAGCTAAAAAGGCCCAAAGTTTTTACGAAAGTTTTGTTACCGCTGTAGATTTTGTTGCTACACACGGTGGTTGGCCTAAAGACGCATATCTTTCATCATATAGTGAGATAAAAGGCGCTTCAGGGCCTGCCCATATATTTAAGTTTAAAATCGGCGTAAACGGTTTTAAAGTTGTAAATGGTGATGACTTAATAAGTGTAACTGTAGAGGGCAACCAAGTAAAAAACTACTATAGGAATCAATCTTTTTCTATAAAGCAGATAGGAATCTTAGATTTAATGACACCTGTTGAGGCATTAAATACCGCTGTAGCCACAAAGAATATAAAAGCCATCGAAGACATATATCCGGCATATATTGAAGAACAAGATGAATTAAAACCTGTATGGATTGTTGAAACTGAAGGAATGGAAGTTATCATACACAGCCCTTCGGAGTGATGATTTTGCAATGGAAACGAGCAATTACGATTCTTATAATATCTTTTTTAATGCTAAATATCGTGCTAGTGGTCAATTTGTGGTTTAGGGGACAGCCTAACCACCAGTTTTCTCTCTCTGCAAGTCAAAAGGACCAGATAATACAATCCCTAAGGGATAAAGGTGTAATACTAGAGGCAGATATACCCAATGAAGGCAAATCTCAGCCGATTTTGGAAATAGGCCTTCCGAAACTAAATGAAAATAAAATCTTACAAAATTTTTTTGGCAAAGGCAATAAGCCAAGCCTCAGTCAAACCCCAGACGGTCGAAAATTCACCCTTGACGAGGAGCAACTCATCATTACTGACAATGGATTTATAACGTATTTTAATAATGATGATAGGGTAATATGGCCCAATTTAACAAAGGAACAAGCAGAACGAGAAGCTTTAAGCTTTATGAAAACTCATAAATGCATGCCGGAAAATGCGGTCCTAAATAGAGTTACCTATGACGACAAAAGTAAAGGCTATTTATTGGAATATGTAGACTATTATGATGGCTTCTTTATACAAAACAGCTATGCCACGGTGTTTGTTACCCCTGCTGGCATAAAGAGTTACTATCAGTGCTGGCTGGAACCTTTGGGCTATGTAGGCAAGAGACAAAGCGTCATTTCGCCCCTTACAGCTATTATGAGAGTAATCAGTGAAGCAAATGCAGAATACCCCATAGTGATAACGCGAATTGAACAAGGCTATTATTCTAAGTTATATGATGCGGACAGGTGGCAGCTGGCCCCTGTATGGAAAATACAGTTAGGAAATGAAGACACCTATTATGTAAATGCGTATACCGGAGAAATGGAACAGTGATTTGTTTAGCGGCAAAATGCCGCTTTTTTATTTTTTATATGGTAACTTATTAGCGAATTATTTCCCGGGAAATAGAAAACACTAAAATTATGTCGATAAACATTAAGAAGGATAACGGAATTTTATGTGGTAATATTAGTTAATGTAAGGTTATGTGCTTGCACTTTTTAATAACAGTTTAGCAAAAACATATGCAGGAGGGTAAAAATGAAATCAAAGATCTATTTTGCTGACGCCAGAGCAAAAGCATATGATTTTAAGTACAGCTTCGTGGCGAAATTTGAACAAATTCTTGACATGATTGATTTTAAACAATTTATTTCCAAGAAAGACTATGTTGCTATAAAAACACATTTTGGCTCTTACGGTGCTCACCGCATTGTCCGACCTATTTTTTTAAAGAAAGTGGTAGACAAAGTAAAAGAGGTAGGGGGAAAGCCTTTTGTAACTGATACGGTGAGAATCCCGGGCCTTGAGTACTTAGATGTGGCAAATATGGAAGGAATAAATCATTTGTCAGTAGGTGCGCCTGTGATATTAGCTGACGGCATCTTCGGCAGAGATAGCATAAAAGTAAAAAGTGGGCCCATTTTAAAAGAGATAGGAGTTGCATCTGCCATATACTATGCTCCTGCTATGATCGTAGTGTCTCACTGCAAGGGGCATATAGGGTCAGGCTTTGGCGGAGCTATTAAAAACTTAGGAATGGGTGGCATAAGCTGCAAAGATCACTGTGGCGAAGCCGAAAGAGGCAAAATCCATTTTGAGGAAAATAAACACCTGGAATGGATTGAGGCTAAATGTGTACGCTGCAGTCAATGCGTTGATGTTTGCCCGCATAGTGCTATAGAGCTGATTGATGACAGCATAGTTATAGATAAATCCAAATGCGTAAAATGTGCACGCTGCTCTCGCGTATGTGAAGTTAAGGCACTGGTTGCTCCCATATCTGAAGAGAACTTCCAAGAAGGCCTTGCAGAGTCAGCATATGCTGTAGTGTCTACTTTTGAAAAGGGAAGAATACTATACATAAACTTTATTACTGAAGTGCAACCTGAATGTGATTGTATGCCTATGGCTGATACACCTCTGGTGCAAGACCAGGGCGTGCTTGTTTCCTTTGATCCAGTGGCCATTGATCAAGCTGCTTTAGATATGATAAATAGAGCAGCGCCCTTACCCCAGTCCAAAGCTGAGGATAAAAATGTGAAAAAAGGTGATAATATATTACAGGCCGTAACCGGCAAAAACGCGCAGCTTCACATTGATGCAGCTTGTAAACTGGGTATGGGCAACAAAGAATATGAGCTCATAACCATTACAGAAAAAGAAGTAGGAGAAGACGAAGAACAAGAGGAAGAAGAATAATCTGTTTCAATTTGCGGTGCGGCCAATTACTGTGAGGGAAGGTGTATCTTTTGACTAGTCATGGCCGCAAAAAATCATCGGAATTAAAGAAAATGATCATGCTAGCTGTACTTTGCTCATTAATAGGGGCTTTGACAGCTAGCTTAGTTACTACAAATATACTTTATGGACGAGCTCAAGCACCTTCTCCTCAGGCAAAGCCCCAGACTACTTCAGAAGTGGTTCAGCCTCAGGAATCTAAGATTCCAGCCATCGCCCGAGAAGTGACTCCAGCAGTTGTTGGCATCTCTACTGTGCGGATAGATTATGATTTTTTCTATAGACACATTAAGTCGGAAGCAGTTGGCTCAGGAGTCATAGTCAATACCCAAGGATACATTATTACAAATGACCATGTAGTAAGCGGTGCTGATGAAATAACAGTGTTTTTATCCGACGCCCGCAAGTTTACTGCCCAAAAGGTATATACCGATCCCACTTTGGATCTTGCAGTAATAAAAATAGATGCGCCAAATATTACTGCAGCAAAGCTGGGCGATTCAGATAAAGTAGTCGTGGGAGATTTGGCTATTGCCATTGGCAATCCCTTGGGACTCAGCCTCCAGAGAACTGTTACGGCCGGAATTATAAGTGCATTAAACCGCACCGTAGGGGTTCATGATCGAAGGGGCCAAATCCTTATGCAGGATTTGATACAGACCGATGCTTCAATTAACCCGGGCAACAGCGGAGGGCCCTTGGTAAATGGCAATGGTGAAGTTATCGGCATAAATACTATTAAGGCATCGGAGGCCGAGTCTATAGGCTTTGCAATTCCCATAAATATAGCAAAGCCCATTGTCGAAAGTATTGTGGAAAAGGGCAGGTTTGACAAACCCTATTTGGGAATCGAGGGAATTGATAGGGAAATGGCAGAGCTCATAAACCTGAATGTAAGTGTGGAAAGCGGCATATATGTGGCTAAAGTTGAAAATCAAAGTCCTGCTTCGAAAGCTGGTATACGGGAACAAGATATCATTACGAAAATAGCCGGACAGCAGGTAAATTCCATGGCAAAACTCCGCCAAATACTTTACAATCTGGGCGTTGGAAATCCCATAGATATAGAGATCATGCGCAATGGAAAAACTTTTACAACGCAAGTAGTGCCTGTTAAGGCGCCGTCATAGTTTAAATTTTAATGTGAAAGCAACAAGGTTTCTAGGATCCGGTTTTCAATATCAGAGCCTTTGCTAGTGTTCTTATTGCGCTAGTAGGTATTTGTGATCAGAGTTTGGAATACTGCCCCATAATTTTAACCGCTATTTGGCGGTTTTTTTTATTAAAATAATATAATTTGTATTTTAAGTAACAAAAGAACTATTGCATAATTATACAAAGATATGTATAATTATAAATATGTTCATACAGGTCTAACGGATAAGGCAATTTTAGGCAGCCTACTTCCGATAACTGGAAGCAGTTTAGGATAAGTTTATTTTTGAAAGGGGAAGAAAAGTGAAAAAGGTTGTTTTAGCTTATTCGGGAGGTTTGGATACCTCAATAATAATTCCTTGGCTCAAAGAAAATTATAATTTAGAAGTTATTTGTATGTCCGCAGATTTAGGACAAGGGGAGGAACTTGCCCCTCTAAAGGAAAAGGCCATAAAATCAGGAGCCAGTAAGATATATATAGAAGATTTAAAAGAAGAATTTGTAAAAGATTTCGTCTTTCCTGTCTTGAAATCTGGGGCCAAATATGAAGGTAAATACTTGCTGGGCACCTCTTTTGCACGGCCTCTGATTGCCAAGCGTTTAGTGGAAATTGCGGAACAAGAAGAGGCAGACTACGTGGCCCATGGCGCTACAGGTAAGGGCAATGACCAGGTCCGCTTTGAGTTGACTATTAAGGCGTTAAGCCCGGATTTAAAAATAATTGCGCCCTGGCGGGAATGGGAAATAAAATCCCGGGAAGATGCCATAGAATACGCTAATGCACGAGGCATTCCTGTACCTGTAACAAAAGAACGACCATACAGCATGGATAGGAATGTGTTTCACCTGAGCCATGAAGGAGGAGATTTAGAAGATCCTTGGAATGAACCCCAGAACGATTTATTTATGATCTGCAATCCTCCCGAAGCTGCTCCTGACAAACCGGAATACGTAGAAATTGAATTCGAAAAGGGAATACCGGTAAGCATTAACGGTGAAAGACTGAGGCCCCTTGGTATTTTGGAAAAAGCCAATGAAATAGCCGCAAAACACGGTGTGGGAATTGTGGATATAGTAGAAAACCGCTTGGTGGGAATGAAGTCCCGGGGCGTCTATGAAACGCCTGGAGGAACACTTTTGCACCAAGCCCACCAGGAATTAGAGTATTTGACATTAGACAGAGCCACCATGGAGTACAAAAATATAGTCAGCATTAAATACGCCCAACTGGTCTATGACGGCCTTTGGTATACACCGCTCAAGGAAGCATTGGATGCATTTATCGACTCCACTCAAGAAACAGTTACCGGAACAGTAAGAATGAAACTTTACAAAGGCAATTGTACACCTGCAGGCACCAAATCGCCATATTCTCTATATAACAAAGAATTTGTTACCTTTGGAGAGGATAAGGTGTACAACCAAAAAGACGCTGAAGGCTTTATTAACCTTTTTGGTTTACCCTTAAAGGTCAGAGCGCTGATGAAAAAGAATCTAAAGTAAGTCTTGAGACCAGCGCGCATATAAAAAATTGCCTCAATGGCAAAGCTTAGTATTTAGATAACGGCACCTTTCCCTAAGGCAAGCCCTGTTATTCTAAAGCTTGAGCCTGCACTGCGCAGGGTTTAGCGGGCAATTTGGCATCCTGCCAAGTGCCCGCCAGCGTGCCTCCTGCACGCTGCCCCTGCTTCGCTGGTCTCAAGCTCAAGAATAACGACGGTTTGCCTAAAGGGCTTGGGTGCCGTTATCTAATATCATAAAACTCAAATATATGGGTAACGGCATTTCTCTTAAAAAAGACCCATCATTCTAAAGCTTGATCTCGACTTAAAAGGGCTTAAAACAATTACTGTGTTTTATGAAAATTGCACAAATTTCAGCACAGCAAGATTTTTATTAAAAAGTAGTTGACAAATCCCCTTTAACACTTTATCATATTAAAGTAGTAAAACAAAAATGATTGATAGAAGAGGGGAGACCAATGAGAAGAAATATAAAAAGTTTAATTTTGGTGATACTTATTTTAGCTTTGGGGGTTGCCAGTTTAGCAGGGTGCTCCAATCAAAGTTCAGACCAAGCCTCAAATCAAACTTCACAAACTTCAAATCAAGAGCCTGCAGAAGTCGAAGATTCATTTGAAAAGATAAAAGAAAAAGGTCAGGTTATTATGGGCCTTGATGATACCTTTGCTCCCATGGGCTTTCGCGATGAAAACAACGAAATTGTAGGCTTTGATGTGGATTTGGCAAAAGAAGTTTTTAAAAGAAATAATTTGGAATTAATTTTACAACCTATAGACTGGACAATGAAAGAAGCAGAATTGAACTCAGGCAATATCGATATGATTTGGAATGGATATACTATTACTGCTGAGCGAATGGAAAAGGTAGCTTTCAGCAAACCCTATTTGAAAAATAGACAGATCATAATTACACTTGCCGATTCTGATATAAACAGCAAAGCGGATCTTGAGGGGAAAAAAGTTGCGGCTCAAGCCGGTTCTACGGCAGTTGATGCAATGTATACCGAACCCGATATAGTTGCAGCCTTTGACGGAGGAGAACCAATACTATTTGACACAAATAATGAAGCTTTTATGGATTTAGAGGCCGGAAGGTCTGACGCCGTTGTAGCTGATGAGATTTTAGCCCGTTACTACATTAAGCAAAGAGGACCAGAAAAGTATAAAATCCTCGATGAAGACTTCGGCGAAGAGGAATACGGTATCGGCTTTAGAAAACAGGACAAGAAACTCCTTGAAATGGTTGATAATACATTAGATGAAATGAGAAAAGACGGGACATTTGATTCGATTTATAATAAGTGGTTTGCAGACTAAATAAAAATGTAAAGGGAATCTGTTATGGCAGAATATATTATAAGGATAACACCAGCCCTGCTTGCAGGGCTTGATACTACTTTAAGCGTATTTTTTCTGACACTTGTACTTTCAATACCACTTGGAATCTTAGTGGCGCTTGGGAGACTTTCGAATATAAGGCCGCTGGTTGAAATTCTGAAATTTTACATTTGGGTAATGCGGGGAACCCCCCTTTTACTTCAAATTGTAGTCATATTTTTTGGATTACCTATAATAGGTATAACTTTTGACAGATTTCCGGCGGCAATACTGGCTTTTGTATTAAACTATGCGGCATATTTTGGCGAAATCTTCAGAGGTGGCATTGATTCAATAGATAAAGGTCAGTATGATGCAGCTAAAGTTCTAGGTTTCACCCCTGCAAAAACGTATCAAAGGATTATATTGCCGCAGATGATAAAAATCGTTTTGCCTTCAGTGGCAAATGAGGTAATAACACTTGTCAAGGATACATCTTTGGTATATGTAGTGGGGTTGGGAGAATTATTGCGCGCAGGTAAAATTGCATCTAACCGAGATGCCTCTTTAGTGCCGCTGATTATGGCAGGAGTTTTCTATTTAGCTTTAACTGGTATTTTAACAGTAGTCTTTCAAAAGCTGGAAAAGAGGTATGCATATTATCAATAAGGAGAAAAAGGTTATGGTGCTAGAAGTTCAGGGCTTATGCAAAAGCTTTGCAGGGAAGCCGGTTTTAAAAGATATAAACTTTAGTCTAAAACAAGGGGAGATATTGGCCATACTGGGCCGTTCTGGCGCCGGTAAAACCACACTTTTACGATGTATTAACTACTTGACGAAATGTGACCGTGGGACAATTAAAGTTGATGACATGTACCTGTGTAAAACTGAAAACGGGTCTGCCATTTATGCCAAACCCGCAGAGGTACTTGAAATAAGAAAAAATCTGGGTATGGTATTTCAAAACTTTAACCTTTTCCCACATATGTCGGTTTTGCAAAATATCGTTGAAGCGCCTATAAATGTCTTTGGTGTACCTAAGGAGAAGGCCCATGAGAAAGCCATGGAACTTTTAGAGATGTTAGGCCTTTCCGATAAAGCCGATTCATATCCCTTTGAACTTTCCGGCGGGCAAAAGCAGAGAGTAGCAATAGCCAGGGCTTGTGCTTTAAATCCCAAGGTCATGTGCTTAGATGAGCCCACTTCAGCCTTAGATCCGGAACTTAGAGAAGGTATTGCAACGATTATCGAAAATTTAGCCAGAGATGGCATGGGGATTTTGATAATAACCCATGACATGAGTTTTGCAAAGCGAGTAGCAACGAGAATAATATTTTTAGATGAAGGGCAGATTATCCAGGAAAGCAGCAAAGAAGAATTCTTTGAAAGCATGGAAAACGAACGGATAAGACGCTTTGTGGCTATGTAAGTTTGGGACGGGGTTTATATGAAAAACCTCGTTTTTTTAATGTAATTTTGTAAGCACAATTTTTTGCCAAAACCTTGCCTTTACAAGTCTTGTGGGTCTACCAGCGTTATATTTCCCCAGGCACCTAATTTATCCTGAAGGATTATTACGACGCCATCGATGCCAGGAACCGATTTTGCAAAATCTATACTCTGCTTAATATCATCGGCGCTCTTTACCATGTTGCAAACAGCTGTAGCTGCAGCATCTGCCAAAAGGGCGTCCTCTGATATAGTTACTACAGCATCTGCCTTTCCAAAACTTAAGGAATGGCCCACTGTTCCGCTGGATGTGCATATTCCCACCGATTTATTTTCTCCCGAAATGAGCAAAGCTATTTTATTTGAAAGAGGGGAATTGCCGGCAAATATCAGTATATGCTTGTCGGTCTTATTTTTCATATAGATGTCTCCGCCGTTTTCAATAATAATTTCATCGGTATACTTGCTTAAAGCCATGCCCACATATTGGGAAATAGCGCCCGCCACTGCAGCCATAGGTCCTACGCCTACGGCTTCAGCGGCAAGGCACATGTGCTTTACAATTTCAGGTGCATCATCTTGTGCTTTAAGTGGAACAAGACTTGTCAAGAACTCGGGATGGACGTCTATATATTTTTGTATTTCGCTTCTGTATTTTTTCAACTGTTCCCTTGCTTCATTTTCCAAATTGAATTTAGCAAAAATTTCCAAGTCAGATTCAAATTCAGTTACGTTAAACCGAACGAGACCTTGTGATTTCATGTAATCTCGATAAAATCGCTTTTGATACATTTTACCACCTAATTACAAATAGAAGATAGATAAGAAGTTAACAACAGTTTATCTGTTGCTTAAGATGCAGCCGAAGAAATATTGGATGATGCCTTTAGTGCTCGCATGGGACAAGCACTGATACACAACTTGCACCCGGTACATTTTTGTTTATCAAAAATTAGTGACCAAGAGACAGTATCTAGCCTAAGGGCATTGGAGTTACAAACTGCCGTACAGGCTCCGCAATCTATGCATTTTGCAGTTTCCACGTATATTTTGCTCATAATCTAACTCCTTTCATGGATTTCTTCTAAAGTATTTAATCTCTCTACTTTATCAAAGGGTTTTATAGGTTCTTGCAGTGTAAACTTGTTATTTTGTACCCAGTCTTTTAGTAATGCGGCGATTTGCCGTGCTTTGCTTAGACTTGAGAGGGGAGCTGTAGGAATCTTTCTCCCTTCTAATGTTACTGTGCCACTTCTCAATTCTGCGTAACTGACTTTCCCCAAACTTGGTCTTGAGCGATGAGGTACGCTGTAATCAATAATATTTGTAAATATGTCTTTATTTTCAACAGCTAAGTTTATCATCATATCTTCGTCAAGTACAGGTATTGGAATACCTATACCTACATACAAGGAAGTTCCGTATTTTTCAAATACCGCAGGTTTAATAAATTCAGTATTCATCTGTTTTAAATCCCCGATTACCGCCAATGTGGCAGCCGGTGAAAAGGGAATCCCGATTTCGGACCTGGGCACTCCGTTTAAAAATTGTGTTCCCTGCCAAGACACATAGCCGATTGTGCCAGCTAAGAAGATTTTGGTGCCGATGCCAATAGTCCTAAGATATGGGTCATTGAGTAAAGGGCTTAATTCGCCTGAAGTGGAGTAATTAATATTTCCCATATTAGGTTGCAGGACACCCATGTAGGTGTAGAGGATCCTGTTTGAAGTATTGATAGCCGCATTATAATTTTGGTAGCAATTTCTCGGATTAAATAAATAAGCTTCATTAATTGAATCCTTTGTTATATAGGTATCAATTTCCTTTCTGGGATAGCAGTCGGTGCCAGGCGATTTGGCTTTGAGATGCACTTTTTTACCGTCTATCAGGTCACATATAACATGGGCACCCCCATATTCTATACCCTTATCCTTTGAAGGTTCTGTGGCTCCTATATATGCATCTACGGCCGCAAGGCCGGCATAAGCTGTCACATTGTTCAACTGAATTTCAGCCATACGGATAGGAGGATCTGCATGGCCAAAGTTCAAAAATGCTCCCGATGAGCACATGGGTCCAAAAGTGGCAGTGGTAACCACATCTACATATTTAGTTGCTTCTTTAATGCCCTTTTCCTTAGCGATATCAATGACTTCCTCTGCTGTGACGACCACTACTGTCCCCTTCTTAATTTTTTCATTGATTTCTTCGAAGGATTTTTTTACTGACATTTAATCAACCTCCCTTTCTGCATTTATTAAAAAATCAAGCTGCTTTTCGATAAGAAAAGCAGCTTGTCGTCCCTCTCAATTCGGGTATCAAACAGGCTGTTAATCTTATCTCTCAGGATAAAAATCCTGCAGGAATTGACACCGCTGCATTCAGATGAGAATGCCGGTTGTCGAGCTTCATTGGGCCAGTCCCTCCGCTACTCTTGATAAGATTCCCTGCCTTTTATTTCAATTATTGTTTAATATAATATTTGATTTAAAATCATTTGTCAACCCATGGACAAAACAAAAAAATGAATTATTTAAAAATAGGTCCAAAAAATTTGCTTGCGGACGGGATATGGTATAATCGAAATAAGAATAAACTACATCGATATAAGAGGTAAAAAGCTATGAATGTAGATATCATTGCGGTTGGCAAGGTAAAGGAAACCTATTTGACAAACGGTATCAAAGAGTATCAAAAAAGGCTTTCGCCTTATTGCAATCTGCAAATCATAGAAGTTGCAGAACAGAAGGCGCCGGAAAACTTAAGCCACAAGGAGAAAGCACAAGTCTTGGAGCGTGAAGGAAGTAACATACTTCGAAAAATCAATTCCGCGTCCTTTGTTATTGCCTTATGTATTGAGGGCCAGTCCCTTTCCTCTGAAGAAATGGCGGATAAATTAAATGACCTCATGTTAAAAGGCAAATCACACATTACCTTTATCATAGGTGGTTCCCTGGGCCTTTCCGATGAAGTCAAGGCCAGGGCCGATTTTTCCCTTTCTTTTTCAAGGTTTACATTTCCTCACCAGCTTATGCGGTTAATCCTAATGGAACAGATATACCGCTGGTTTAAGATAATTAGAGGTGGGCCGTATCATAAGTGAGAGAAAGGCAGTATTATCCTCATGACATAGTATAACATTCAGATGGGTTTGTGATATAATATATTTACAGATTTAGGTATGAAAGGTAGTGTTATTATGAATAACGCTAAAAAGATTTTATTAAAACTTATAGATGAAATACCGGAGAGCCAGATTCCTGAAGTGATTGATTTTATCAGTTTTTTGAAGGCAAAAAAAGATAATCAGGTATTTAAAGATTTAGAGTTGGCAAGTGAAAGTAGTATGGATTTTTGGAATAACGACATTGATGATGAGGTATGGAACAATGTATAGGCAAGGAGATATTTTGCTGATTCCTATACCATATAGCGATTTAACCTCTAACAAGAAAAGACCTGTTCTTGTTTTATCAAATGATGACTACAATACAAAAACAGAAGATATTATTGTGGCAGCAATTACTTCAAACATTACATCAAAGGAATATAGTATTCTCATTTCAAATCTTAAATTGCAATATTAAATGCGACACATTTTTTGGAAACCCGAATGATGTTGGGTTTCTCAATCATGAATTTTGAATTTAGAAGTTAGCCGCTTTATTTCCCGGAAAAAGAGTTCTGCTGGTTGCTGGTAGCCCAGGATTTTTCTGGGCAGGGTATTACACCAATTCTGCACCCGTTCGATTTGTGAAAACGATAATTCCTTGATAGCTGTTCCCTTAGGAATTAACCGCCTGATTAGGCCATTGTGCCGCTCATTGGTGGCCCGTTCCCAGGCAGAGTAGGGATGAGCATAATAAATATCAATTCCGTGGACATTTAGATTGGCAAACTCACTACCGTTATCCGCAGTAATGCTTTTAAACACTCGGGAAAAGATAGAGCCATACTGAGTTTTTAGGCGTTTTAACGCTTCATCCACTGCCTCAGCAGTTTTGTTTGCCAATGGGAGGAGCAGGTGATAGCGAGTTTTTCTTTCCGTTAGAGTCAGCAGAACATTATCACTAGAGCGTTTTCCAAGGACAGTATCGATTTCCCAGTGGCCGAATTCCTCACGCTTTTCGATGCTATCGGGCCGCTCGCTAATACTCTTGCCGTAAAGACGCTTGTGATTTCGAGAAGCGTTCTTCTTTGGTTTACGTCTGGTTTTTATGAAAAGGTCGATATTGCGAACTTTAAGCAAGCAGCGGTCGATGTAATTGTATAGGGTTTTGGTGCAAACCATGGATGAAGAATCAAAGATTTTTTCTCGGCGAGCAGTTCCTACCACAGCATCAGGTGACCATTTATCCTTTAGTATCTTTTGTTCGGCATATCGGAGAAAGGAATCGACTTGGAGAACTTTGCTTTTCCTGCCGCAGGCAGAGCGGTTCTTTTCATACACTGCCTGGCCGGTTTCCGGGAAGTAAGCACTGTATGTAGTTAGATCTGTGCGGAGTTGAGTCGTTGTACCACGCTTGATTTCGCGATAAATAGTACTGCGATGACGTCCGAGTTTTTTAGCGATTTGAGTTGGCGAGAAACCTTCTTTAAGCAGGGCACAAATTTTACCTCTTTCATAGGGTGTAAGGTGTTTAAAAGTGTGTGGTGATGAGGTATACTCTTTAGTAAGAACCATAGCTGAAACCCTCCATATGTGTTAGTTTTTTGCCAACCAACATCATATCGGGTTTCACGCTATGGTTCAACTTTTTTACTGTCGCATTTAATTTTACAATTAACCTCTAAAAAAATCTATGACAGATTAAAATTATGTGAAGTTGCCGTAAAACCACATATAAAAAATTTTCACAACGTCCGATAATATATCTTATGTAAACTAATCTAATTTTACAAAA